>JAIOIE010000020.1 GCA_019912665.1 Deltaproteobacteria bacterium | reverse complement strand
GGCCCTCGCGGCCTCTATGGCGGCGTTCAGGGCAAGGAGGTTCGTCTGCCTCGCTATCTCCTCGATTATCGATATCTTCGAGGCTATCTCTTTCATCGCGCCCACGGTCTCGGAGACCGCCTGCCCGCTCTCCTTCGCGTCAGCTGCCGACTTCTGGGCTATCTTCTCGGTCTGCTGCGCGTTATCCGAGTTCTGCCTTATGTTGGCGCTCATCTGCTCCATTGAGGAGGAGGTCTCCTCGATGGACGCCGCCTGCTCGGTCGAGCCCTGGGATATCTGCTGGGCGCCGCTCGAGAGTTCCTGCGCGCCGCTTGCGACGTTGTCCGAGACGGCCCTCACGTCGGAGACCACCTCGCGGAGCTTCCCTACCATGTTCTTCATGGCCTCAAGGAGGGTGCCTATCTCGTCCTTGCCGCCGGTCTGTATGTTGGCGTCGAGGTCGCCCTCAGCGAGCTTGTTTGCCGCGGCGGTCGCCTCGGCAAGGGGCTTGGCTATGAGGCTCGTCAGTATGAGCGCGAGCGTTACGGCGATGCCTATGGCCAGGATGGTCGCTATGATAACCACGTTCCTGGTCATGGCGAAGCTGCTATTGGCCTCGGCTATTATCTCCCGGCCTACCTCGTCCTGTATCTGTATGAGCCTTACGAGCTTCGAGTCGAGGACATTGAATTTCGGGCCCGCGTCGGTCTGGGCGTTGTGCCTGGACCTCTCGAAATCGCCGTCAAGGGCCAGTTTGAAAGTGTTCCGGCGGGACTCGTTGTATGCGACCCAGGCGGACTTCATCTCGTCGAATACCTTCTTCTCCTCCTCGGTGAGGTAGGTGGACCCGTATTTCTCGATGAGGTTATTCACCTCGGTCTCTGACTCGGCGGCGCTATTAAAGTGCTGCTGCCTTTTGGACGCGTCCCTTTCGTTCATTATCTGGAGAGCGCCTATACGGAGGGAAGCAAGCTCGTTGTTCATCTTTCCGAGGTCTACAGTCGGCACGAACCTGTCGTCATAAAAAGACTGTATGTCGTCCCTCATGCCGGTTATCCTGTCGATGCTCAGGATGCCGAGCCCCAGGACAAAGAGTATCAGCACCGCGAAACTCAGAAAAAGCTTCGATCGCGTTTTCATGTTCTTGAGAAAATCCATCTTCAAAACCTCCCTTTTTCATTCATGTTTTTTTAAAGTTTGTGGTCTTCAATTCCGCCCCCTCCGCCTCTTAACCGCTCATTTCACCCCGCCCTCGCGAAATAGTCCTTTTCTATGGTCTGCATGAGCCTCGGCACGTCGAGTATCAGGGCCACCCTGCCGTTCCCGAGTATAGTCGCGCCGGAGATGCCCTTTACCTCTCGATAGACCCTGCCGAGCGACTTTATTACCGTCTGCACCTCGCCGAAGAGCTCGTCGACCACGAGCCCGATCTTGTGGCCCGCGTACTGGACGATGACGATGTTCTCGTATTTCGAGTCCGCGCCGGTTTCGTTAAAGAAGTCCTTGAGCCTTATGAAGGGCAGCACCTCGCCGCGAAGGTTCACGTAATTCCTTTTTCCTGCGGCCTTCCTGTCCTCCTCTGTCAACTCCACGCACTCGACGACCATATCGAGCGGGATGATGTATGGCGACTGCCCTATTCCCACCATGAAGCCGTCTATTATCGCCATGGTGAGAGGGAGCCTCACCCTTACGGTCGTGCCCTTGCCCTTGGCGCTCTCCATTTCTATAGTGCCCCTGAGGGCCTCTATGTTCTTCCTTACGACGTCCATCCCGACGCCCCTTCCGGAGAACTTAGTGACCTCGTCGGCGGTCGAGAAGCCTGGCTCGAATACGAGCTTGAAGGCCTCCGCGTCCGTGAGCTGCTGTCCGGCGGCTATGAGCCCCCTGGCAATCGCCTTCTCGACTATCTTCTCGCGGTCGAGCCCCTTGCCGTCGTCCTCCACCTCGATGACTATGCACCCGGCGTCGTGCCCGGCCCTGAGGCATATGGTCCCGGTTGCGCTCTTCCCGGCGGCCTTTCTGCCCTCGGTCGTCTCGATACCGTGGTCCGCGGCGTTCCTCACGAGGTGCATGAGAGGGTCGCTTATCCTTTCGATGACGTTCTTGTCGAGCTCCGTCTCAGCGCCGCTTATATATATCTCTATTTCCTTGCCGAGCTCCTTGCTTATGTCCCTCACTACCCTCCTGAACCGGTTGAAGGTCTCACCTATGGGGACCATCCTGACCTTCATGGCGCTCTCCCTTATCTCCTCGACAAGGCGGAGCATTATGGAGGCCGACTCCTGCAGGGGCGCGTCGCCTATCCTTGCGGCGTGCTGGTCGATGCCCGCCCCGGCTATCACGAGCTCTCCGACGAGGTTCATGAGGCAGTCGAGCTTGGAGGCGTCTATCCTTACGGTCGCGGCCTCTTTCGCGCCTGCCATCTGGTTTTTTCTCTGCTTCTCCAGCGCCGCGTCTATTATCTCGGGGTAAGTCGCTCCCTCTTCGACGAGTATCTCCCCGATACGCGGCCTTTTTGCGGCCTGGCTTCCATCCTGTGCCTTGAGCGCCTCATCGAGCTCGCCGGCCGTGAGCGCGCCGCCCTTGACGAGTATCTCGCCGAGGAGGAGCGAGTCCTCGGGCATGCCTTTTATGAGCTCCACGTAAGACGCCACCCTGCTGTAAGGGGGGAGGATTCGGATCGTCGATTCGTCGCGGACGAAATCGAAGACGTCCTCTATGGCCTTCTTTTCGAAATCGCTCTTCAAGTCTATCTCGAACCCGAGATAGCAATCCTCGGGGTCCATTTCCTCCGGCCCCGGCATGGTGAAAAAGAGCGTCGTTATGCTTACGACCTCGCCCATCTTCGCGAGGTAGGCGATAAAGGATATGGGGTCCATCCCGGTCTTAAGCGTGTTCCTGCCGAACCTGATGGATATGTGCCATGCATCGGTCCGGGAGCTCGGTCCCTCAGCGGCCCCTGGAGCTTCAGCTTGAGCTTTCGGCGCCTCATCCTTTGCGTCCAGGCACTCGGCGAGCTTAGCGGAGAGTTCGTTATCCGCCCTGAGGAGGTCGCCGCCGAGCCCCGCCTCGTCAGCCGCAAGCGATATGAGCCGTGAGATATGGTCCCTGCACTGGAGGAGGAGCTCTATATTGCCGGAATCCGCCTTTATCTGGCCCGTCCTCATCTTCTCGAGGAGGTTCTCGACGAGATGCGTAAACTTCTCGACCGTTTCGATGCCGAGCACGCCGGAAGAGCCCTTTATGGTATGGGCCGCCCTGAAAAGGGAGTTGATGGCGTTCTGGTCGGCCGGGTCGCGCTCCAGGATAAGAAGCGAGCTCTCCATCTCCTCGAGGAGATCCTGGCTTTCCGCCAGAAAGGTCGTCCTTGCCTGTCCGAGGTCTATTTCCATCACACCGTCTCCCTGTCTTCGCAGAAGAGCTTTTTAAGATCGAAGAGGCTAAGGACGTCATCGACCGGGGTGCTTGCGCCGATAAGCCTGAACGGCGCTCCTTTCCTGTCGGCCTCCCTCCATGCAAGGAGCACAAGCTGGAGCCCGGAAGAGTCCATCTCGGAGACGCGCGAGAGGTCGAGGCTGACACTGTCCTCTCCGTCCATTGCCCTCATAAGGCCGTCCTTAAGCTCCTGGGCATGATAGATGTTCATCTCTCCTTCCACGCTTATGGACCCGTTCTCCCCGTCTTTTTCGATGCGCACCGGCATGGCTTATCTCCCCGTCAAGGCAGTATGAGCTTCGAGACGGCCTCGAGCATCTGTTCGGGCTTGAAGGGCTTTACTATCCATGCCCTGGCCCCGGCTGCCTTGCCTTCCTGCTTTTTCGATTCCTGCGACTCCGTCGTGAGCATGATGACCGGCGTGAACTTGTGGGTCGGCTTCTCCTTCAGGCTCTTGAGGAACGTGATGCCGTCCATGTTGGGCATGTTCACGTCGCAGACGATGAGGTTTATCCTCTGGGCGCCGAGCTTCCCGAGCGCGTCCGAGCCGTCATTCGCCTCGATCACGTCGTATCCGGCCTTCTTTAGCGTCAGGTTCATGACCTGCCTTATTGAAGCCGAATCGTCGACCACCATTATTGTCTTGGCCATTTTCCCTCCGTGCTTGTGCTAAAAAAAGACTACGTTGCCCTCATCCGGCGCGGCCTTGGCCGGCGCATGGGTTTGAGAGCCGCTCATTGAATCGATAAACGAATTGTGGGTTGACCGCTGCCTCTCCATCACGTAGTGCTCGCGCACCTTTTCTATGCCGAACTCGCCTATCCTGCACTCCTCCTCGCAGAGGTGACCTTCCTCGAGGCACCCTTCGAGGCTCTTCATGTACTGGTCGGAATCAGCCAGCGTCTTTATTACGAGCTCTATCTGCTGGCGGACTATGTCCTGGAACTGCACCCCGGCTATGAGCTCGAGCACTTCCGCAGAGACCTGGGCCCCGCTTTCGCCCACCTGCTCAAGTATCTGCCTGTTCAAATTGTCGAGCTTCCGGTAGCCCTCTCCGAGCGACGAGAGCTGGGTCTGGAGGTCAAGGAGGAGCGAGGACTCCCCGGCGTGCCTGTCCTGGTTCAACTTGAAGGCGAACTTCGTCTCGATCTCCTCCGCCATCTTTATCATGGCCTTGCCTATCTTCCCGGCGGCCTCCTCGGAGTTCTTCGAGAGCTTTCTTACCTCGTCCGCGACTATTGCGAAGCCCCTGCCGTGCTCGCCGGCCCTTGCGGCCTCTATGGCGGCATTGAGGGCCAGAAGATTAGTCTGGTCGCTTATGCCCTTCAGGAGGTCCACGAGGCTCGTCATCGACCTCGCCTCCTCGGCCAGCGCCAGCACGGTCCTGTAGTCTTCCTCCACGTCGGTCCTGCGCTTTCCTATGTATTCCTTGAGGCCCGATATGTTTGACTCGTTTCTCGCGATGGTCTCGCCCGTGGCCCTGGCCATTGCCTTGCTCTCGGCCTGGAGACCTTCAATAGTATTCTGCATCTGGCACATCGCCGAATCTATGCGCTGGGATTGCCCCATTATCCTCTCTGCCGCGGTGCCGGTCTCGTCTATGACTTCCGTAAGATGGCTCCGGGTGAGACTGCTCAAGTCGTGCTGCGAGATAAAGAATTTCTTAAGCCTCTTCTTCCTTGAGCTATAATGGAGCGTCCTTTCGGCAAGCTCCCTTACGAGTTCCTCATCCTTAAGGTCGGACAGCATCACCCCGCGGCTCCTCGAGGCGAACGCGGCAACGATGACCGCGAAGACGGACCAGAGCGCCAGGTATAAAGCGCTCTCAATGGGGGCGCCGGTAAAAAGTATGTAGGCGAACGCCGCGGAAGATACAACGAGCGCGGCAAGAGCTACCCTCCACCTGCCGGCCGGCTTGGCGATCATAAGGCCTTCGAGTATAGATGCTGAATTTTGCTGCTTTTCCAAACCGTTGCCCCCCTGTCAGACTTCTACATCGTTTATCGGAGTGTACGGAAACCCCTGTATAGTCAAAGAGATTCATTATTGGACGGCTTTTGGGTTGATTTGAGGATAGTGAAAAGGATTGAGCGCTACATGGAAAAAGGGTTGAGCGGAGGATGAGGGCCCAGGTAAAATATGAATTAAATCAAGGTATTATAAAGAGATAAAGGAGGGACTGCACAGGCCTCCGGCATGCCAGGAGGCCCTGCGCAGGACGCAAAAAAAACCGGACAACTGAGGAAAGATGTCCGGTTTCCATAGCCCGGTTAGTCGAGGTCGCACTCTCTTTTGAGCTTTTCCACGGTGTCCGGTGAGAACCCGGGGACGTTCATGAGGTCGTCAAGGGTCCTGAAATTTCCGTGCTCAGACCTGTAATCAACGAGCCTGCGGGCCTCGTTATCGCCGATTCCTACGGACTTTCTTATATCGTCCGCGTTTGAGCTGTTTATGTGACATATTTTGCGTGCCATAAATTCCTCCTCTCTGCGGATTAAACAGACCCGTTTTAGAGCCTGATTGATTTTAGGAGCCTTTCCAAACCATGTCAACTCACCGTCCTTGATAATCCCTAGCCTCTCAGCTTGCGTTATCAAGAGGCTGCGACCGGCCCTGCGGCTCTGGTTGTGATTTCTCCCAAAAAGGTTTAGAATCGGTGAATGGCAGATACCGGGGGTCTCGACACATGACCAGGACCGTTCTCTTCATAGCCGCAGTCCTCCTCGCCTTTTCAGGGTGCGCAAGGGTGCCTTACACGGAGCGCACTCAGATAATGATCGTCTCGGAAAGACAGGAGGAGAGGATAGGCGAGACGCTCTTCAGCCAGATAAAGGCCGAAGCCGACTTGAGCGAAAACGCCCGGTACAACTCCCTTATCGGGGAGGTCGGCGGAAGGATAGCCTCGGCGGCCGAAAAACCCGATTACGAATGGGAGTTCGTCGTCATAGAAAACCCGGCTGTGAACGCGTTCGCCCTGCCCGGCGGCAAGGTGGCCCTTAATACCGGGATTCTACCGGTCTGCCGGGACGAGGCCGGGGTTGCGGCCGTCATGGGGCACGAGGTGGCCCATGTCATAGCGCGGCACGGCGCCGAGAGGATGTCCCAGGAGCAGGCGCTCCAGATAGGCGGAGCCGCGCTTTCTGCCGCGCTTTTAGGCACAAGCCCGGTCGCCCGCGAGGGGCTCCTCCAGGCATACGGGCTCGGCGCGAAAGTGGGGGTGCTCCTCCCGTACAGCAGAAAGCACGAGCTCGAGGCCGACAGGATCGGGCTAATCCTTATGGCAAAGGCCGGATACAATCCGGAGTCAGCCGTAGAGTTCTGGGAAAGGATGACCGCAAGGGAAGGCGCTGCTCCCCCGGAATTCCTTTCGACGCACCCTACCGACCGGAAAAGAGTCGATGAGCTTAGGTCTTTTCTCCCTGAGGCGATGGAGCACTACAGGGAGGCCATCCGAAAGGACCCCTCCCTTGAGAGGCCGCCGAGGCCTCTAAATTAAGCCGCTTTTAAGGAAGCGCGAAACGAATAACGACCTATCATCGGTCCGCCGAAAACCAGGGTATTGATTTTTGTCATTTTTATCGCGGCTGTTGCGTAGGAAAATATCCCCGGGGCATAAAAGCAGGGAAAACAGACAAGGAGGAATAACATAGATGGAAAAGGTCCTAGACGTAAGGGAGATGGTCCCGAAGGACAGGCACGCCAGGATATTCGAGCTTTACAGGAGCCTTAAGCCGGGGGAGTCGTTCACTCTCGTGAACGACCATGAGCCCAAGCCGCTCCTTTACCAGTTCCAGGCCGAGCACGACGGCGAGTTCGACTGGTGGACTCTCGAAGCGGGCCCGGAGGCCTGGAGAGTGAGCATCGTAAAAAGGGAGAGGCCGAACCCGGACATCACTATAACGGACTACCTCCAGACCGACCACCGGAGGCTTGATTCGATATTTGAAGGCTTCAAGGCGGCCCTCAAGGACTCGAGATGGGAGGACGCCTCCAGGAGCTTCAGGGAATTCAGCCTCGGGCTTAAAAAACACATCCGCATAGAAGAGGACATCCTCTTCCCCGTTTTCGAAGAAAAGACCGGGATGCGGGACGCGGGGCCGACCTTCGTAATGAGGATGGAGCACAAGGAGATACAGGCGCTCCTCGACCAGATACTCGGCGCAACCGACAGGCATGACGCCCCGGGCGCAGATTCCGGCTCAAGCTCTCTTCTCGGCATACTGCTGGACCACAACATGAAAGAGGAGCACATCCTGTATCCGGAATCGGACGCGTTCATAACCGGCGGCGAGAGGGCAATGGTAATAAAAAAGGCCCAGGCTGCCTGATTTCTTCAGGGTCGGGCTTTGCTCGACGACACAGGAATCCAGGGCCCGGGTGCTGCTATCCCGGGCCTTTTCCTTTCCCGATGGCCCCTGCCTCGACCATCTTCTCAAGGCACCTCCCTTTGAAGCGCGGCCCCTTCCTGTCGGTGTCCTCTATGGTATTTGAAAAGAACATGACGCAGTCCGGGAAGGCGCAGTGCCCGAGCCCGAAGGTGTGGCCGAGCTCGTGGGCGGCCTCGGTCAATATCCTTTTCCTCAGAAGTCCCCTGTCTTCTTCCCTGCCATAGAAGGTTTCGCGCAGCCTATAGGTGGATATGACCGCGGCCCTCGGCCCGGCCTCCCCGAAGACGAAGTTAAGTCCCGGCGCGAAGAAGTCGACGGAAGCAACCCCCAGCACCCTCCCGTAACGTTTTAACTCAGGCCTTTCCATTATGTAGAATAGTATGCTGGTCGAATTGTACTGCCCCCTCTCCTCGTCCAGCGCGAAATCGGGAGTGAGAAAGGCGTCCTTTTCCCCGGCGACGGCGGCCTCGAACCCGAACTCCCTTTCGAGGTCTTGACGGAGCCTTTCAAGCGTATCCAGGTCTACCTCTCCCACCGGCAGTATGAGCAGCATGCAAGCCCCCCTGTCAACGGCCCTCAACCAGATTATACACGCACAGGGCTTTTTTGCCGGTTCGCGGCGGAGGGTATATAATTAAGAGAGGTCCCCATTAGTTCGCAAGCTCTGTCATTCCGGGCGAAGCGACTGAATCTCGCACTCAGGAAGGTCAGCAAGTTGCGAGAGTCTTAGGTCGCTTACGCTCACTCAGAACGACAGAAAATGGAATTAATCAGACCTTCCTTAAGAATGAAAGGAGATATGCACTCATGATCCCCAAAAGGCTTGAAAATCTTCTCCAGGAAAGGCACGTATGGTACAAGTCCCTCGTCCATACCGAGGCCTATACAGCCCAGGAGGTGGCCGCATCCATGCATGTAAAGGGCCGGGAGCTTGCGAAATCAGTAATGGTCAAGGCGGACGGAGAGATAGTCATGACGGTGCTCCCCGCAAGCGCCAAGGTGGATTTCGGGAAGCTCAGGGACGTACTCAGGAAAAAAGACCTGGGGCTCGCCAAAGAGGAAGAGTTCTCCAACCTTTTCCCTGATTGCGAGACCGGGGCCGAGCCTCCTTTCGGGAACCTGTATCAGGTGGAAACGGTAGTGGACAGGTCCCTTACCGGTGACGAGTACATCTACTTCAACGCGGGAACGCATTATGAAGCCGTCGAGATGAAATACAGGGACTTCGAGGAGCTTGTAAAACCCAAAGTGGCCGAGTTCACCGAAAGATTTCAATAGCGGATAACGTGAGAAAGCGCTAATTCCCCTTGACCGGCTCCGATCGTGGCGCGTTACCTTACGGCACTAAGCCTCTCTACGGAGCCCGACGCCATTTTGCCGCACACGCCGGAATACTTTGACAAGCCTTCCGCGATAATCTATTTATATTGGAGCCCTCTTGCCAAGAGCTAAAGGGGCATTCCATCATTTTGCAGGGAGGCTTAAGCAGCAGATGCCGGGGGCTGAAACGATAGGCGAGGCGCTTACCAGGATCGGTGAGGCCCTTTCAAAGGCCGGCATCCCCGAGCCCATGACCGAGGCCGAGTTCATCCTCATGCGCCTCCTCGGCTTAAAAAGGCACTCCCTTTTCCTCGATGCAGGCATGGAGCTCTCCATCGAGAAAACAAAGGAGCTTGAAAATATACTAATAAGGCGGCTCAAGAGGGAGCCGCCCCAGTACATCTTCGGGGAGGCGGACTTCAGGGGGCTTACACTGAAGGTCACTAGGGACGTCCTCATCCCCAGGCCTGAGACGGAGCTCCTTGCCGGAGAGGCCGTAAAGCTCGGAAGCCAAATGGATTCCGCCCTGGCCGTCATAGACCTCTGCACCGGGAGCGGCTGCATAGCCGTGTCGATAGCTAGCGAGGTCCCGGGCCCCATCGTCTACGCGACAGACATCTCGGAGAAGGCGCTTCAGATCGCAAGTAAGAACGCAGCAAGGGCCGGCGTGGCGGACAAGGTCAGGTTCCTCCCCGGAGACCTCTTTTCCCCGCTTCCCGACGGGCTCAGGGGCCGCGCCGGAATAATAGTCTCCAACCCGCCCTATGTCCCCGAAGGGGATCTGGAAGGCCTCGACCCTGAGGTCAGGGATTTCGAGCCCAGGGGGGCGCTCTCAGGCGGAGAAGACGGCCTTTACTTCATAAGGCGCATAGTGAGCGAGGCCCCTCTCTTCCTTGCTCCGGGAGGGTGGCTGCTTATTGAAATGGGTTACGGTCAATCAGAGGACGTGATGCGAATGACTGAATCTGATGGCAGGTATGACCAAATAGAAATAATCAGGGATTACGGCGATATAGAGCGGATACTTAAGGCAAGGCATAAGCCCTGAGAAATTTTAGGCAGCCTCTAAAAATTAGAATTTTTTCCCGCAATCAAAGAAAACCGGGAAGCGGAGCATATATGGATAATATGTGAGCATTTTTATCCCAGGCCTGACACAGAGTCCGGGGAAAAGATCAATTTTTAGAGGCTGCCTTTACTCGCCGCTTATGATCTCAAGTATCTTGCACTTCTCCCAGAGGGTCTTCCTGGAAACTCCAAGCAGCCTGGCCGCAAGCGTCTTATTCCCGTTCGTCTCTTCCAGGACCTTTATTATGTATTTCTTCTCGAAATCCTTCATGGCCTTCGTGAGGTTCTCATGCCCGTCCGGGCCGCTCCTGAAGACCTTGAGGCAGTCGTTCAAGTTCGAGCTCCCTATCTCCTCGGGGAGGTCCCAGGGCTGTATCTCCTCGCCCTTGCCCATGACCACGGCCCTTTCTACCGCATGTTCGAGCTCCCGGACGTTACCCGGGAACGGGTACTTTATGAGCGCCTCGACAGCGTCGACCGAAAAGCCCTTTACCTGCTTCTTGCATAGCCCGGAATAGTAATTGAGGAAGTGGTTGGCAAGGAGTATTATATCGCCCTTCCTCTCGCGTAGCGGCGGAAGCACTATAGGCACCACGTTAAGCCTGTAGTAGAGGTCCTCGCGGAAGGAGCCGTTCTGAACCTCCTTTTTAAGGTCCCTTTGCGTTGCGCAAATCACCCTGACGTCGGCGCTCACCGTCCCGGTGCCCCCGAGCCTGTCGAACTCCTTTTCCTGGAGCACCCTGAGGAGCTTTACCTGTATGGACGGGGCGAGCTCGCCAATCTCGTCGAGGAAAATGGTGCCCTTGTCCGCGAGCTCGAACCTGCCCTTCTTCTGCTTTACCGCGCCGGTGAACGCGCCCTTGTCGTAGCCGAAAAGCTCGGCTTCCAGAAGGGTCTCGGGTATGGCCGCGCAGCTCACTTTTATATACGGCCCGTCCTTCCTGGGGCTATTCCGGTGTATTGCGCTCGCCACTATCTCCTTGCCGGTGCCGCTCTCCCCGAGGATGAGGACCGTGGAATCGGTCTGCGAGATGACCTTTATCATCTCGAATATCTCGTTCATCTTCTCGCTTCTGCCGACGATGCCGCTGAAGTTGTACCTCCCCTCGACCTGCTCCTTGAGGGCCTGGTTCTCGCGCTCAAGCTCCTTAAGCTTCAGCATCCTCCTTATCATTATCAGAAGCTCGTCCATGGCGAAGGGCTTTGTCACGTAGTCGTAGGCCCCGTATTTCATGGCCTCTACCGCGGTCTCGACCGCGCCGAAGGCGGTTATGAGGATGACCATCGTCTCTGGCGAGGACTTCCGGAGCGACCTCAAGACCTCTAGACCGTCTATATCAGGGAGGCGAAGATCGGTTATGACAACGTCGAAACCGCCGTCCTTGGCAAGGCCGAGGCCTTCCCTGCCGGAGGCCGCTTCCGAGACCTCGTAGCCCTCTCCCTTCAGCGCGTCGCCTATCGAGATGCGCATAAGCGGCTCGTCGTCTATGATGAGTATCCTGCTCAAACCCCTTCCTCCGCTCCGCCGATGGGCAGGAGCACCCTGAAGGTGCTCCCCTTCCCCGGCTGGCTTTCGACCTCTATCCTGCCCTTGTGGCGCTCTATTATACCACGGCTTACTGAAAGGCCCAAGCCCGTGCCCCTTCCGACCCCCTTGGTCGTGAAGAACGGGTCGAAGACCCTCCCGAGGTTCTCCTGGGGGATGCCGCAGCCGTTATCCGCTATCTGTATGCAGAACCAGTTCCCATCCCGCCGGGTCGTAACCTCGATGAGGCCTTCGGATGAGACCGCCTGCACGGCGTTAAGTATCAGGTTCACGAGTATCTGCTCTATCTGATGCCTGTCCACGAGTATGCGGGGAAGTCCCTGGCTCAGGTTCACAAGGAGCCTCACCTCCTTGCCCCTGACCGAATGCCTGAAGAGCGGGATTATGCCCTCTATGATGGAGTTTATGTCTGTGAGGGAAAGCTCCGGCGCGTGCTGCTGCGAGAAATCAAGGAGCTGCCTCACTATGTTCTGGACCCGCTTTATGCCGTCCTCCATGAAATCAACGTACTCGGCCTTGCGCTCGTCCGTGAGCTTGCGGTTCCTGAGATTGTAGAGGCAGTTCAATATGCCGCCGAGCGGGTTGTTAACCTCGTGCGCTATGCCTGCCGCCAGCTGTCCCACGGCCGCGAGCTTCTCGCTCGAGATTATGTTCAATTCGAGCTCCTTCTTCCTCGTTATGTCCTCGGACATCCACACAACGAACTCCGCAGGCCTCGCATCCCCTGCCACGACCGGGAAAACGCTGGTTAGCATGATCCTTTCCCCGTCAGGCGTGCCGAGCCTGTACTCGGCGCTCCTGGGCTCCCCGGTCTCGAAGACGCCCTCTACTATGCCGGTGAGCTCTTCCCTCAGCTCTTGAGGAAAATGGGAGATGAAGTCATCCTCGATGCACCCGTCGGGCCCCTCGCATTCCCCGGCCGGGCAGGCCTCGGTTGCGTGCCTGTTCCGGACGACCACGGACTTGTTCCTCTCGAGGACATAGAGGGCGTAAGGGAGGCTGTTTATTATCGACTCGACCAGTTTTTTCTGCGTGGCGAGCTTTTCCTGGCTGACCCTTATGCTCTCTTCCTTGTCCCTGAGGCTCTCGACCATTTTTTCGAAGGTGCGCGCCAGGTCCGCTATCTCGTCATTCCCCGCCTTTACCGGCCCCATCCTGATGTTGAGGTCGCCTGCGGCCACGAGCTGGGCCTTCTTCTTAAGCGACAGTATGGGCCTCGTTATAACGTATGTGAGAAAGGAGGCGACACCCGTGGCCATGAAGATGCCTATGAGCGCGATGGTGGCGATGGCCTTGATGTTCGTATACTGGAGCTCTACGAACTTCTCCTTAGGGATGCCGACGAAAAGAGAGCCTATCACCCGGCCGGCATTGTCTCTAATCGGGTCGAACGCGGCCATATAGGCCTTCCCGGCTACCTCTATCTCCCCCCTGTAGCCGAGGTTTCTCTCGAGCTCGGCGAGAACAGGCTCCGGGATGAGGCGGCCAACCGCCCTTATGCCGTCATCGTCAATCCCGTTCGTGGATACCTGCGTGCCGCCCATCGATATGGCTGCGAGCGAGCCGGGAATGGACTCCGCAAGGGTGTCCGGCACGAAGGGGTCGTTACTGACGAGGTCGCCCGATATTATCGCCCCGAGGACGCTGCCCTTGCCGTCCACCACCGGGGTGACCACTACCAGCATGAGGCCGTCTCCAAGTATCTTGCCGTCCTCCGCGGTAATCGAAGCCGCGCCGTCAAGCCCCTCGGCCTTTAATAACTGATGCGGGACGATCTCCGTTGATATTATGGATTCCCTGCTGCCGAACGCCTTCTCAACAAGGCCGTTGAGCGATATCGGGCGGCCGGAATCTCTCGTATTGAGGGAGGCTATGGTCCTCGTTCCCGGATCCACCACGGCCCAGAGGTCCACGTGGGGCCTGTACTCCTTCCAGGCTATCAGCTGCGACCTCAGCAAGGCCTTGTCCCTGTCCTTCATGGCCGTTTTCATGTAACCTTCGGTAGAGGCCTGGAGCATCCCGTACTGCATCTGGTAGGCCCTGGAATAATATTGCATCCAGGCGGCCTTGAGGTTGTTGCTGATAGTCTCCTCGGCGTCCTCGCGCCTGCTGTCGCTTATGAGGTTGGTGGTGAAAAAGGCCAGGAATACCGTCGGGAGGAGAGTTGCTATAAGGAAGGATAATATTAATTTACTGCCAATGTTCATCTTGAGGGGCGCACCTGGGAACGAGGGCGGCTAATGAAAAATCTCAATCAATATCGGGCGGTTATAGAAGCAGGATATTACAAAGGTGAAGGAAAGTCAAGGAAGTGGCTTCGCGAAAAAAAAACGGGGAGGACTCTTAAGGTCGCCTCCCCGTGCTCAGGTTTTTTTTGAACCCCGGTCATGATGCGATGACCGCCACAACCAGCGTGACCGTGACGGCCAGGAACATGACCACATTGCCGATGTAGATCTTTGCCGTGCTCATAACCCACCTCCTTGATTGATTGGCTTGCCTTTGCCCCCAGTATTGCGAATGTATTAACGGGGTATTAGAGCCTGCCGCCCGGAAGATGGGTTACAATTGTGATACTATTATAGCAGCTCAGGCCTGCTTGTCAATAGCCGTTTTTATCCTGTATTCTTCAGGGATGGTCATTCTGGTGACCCCCCGCAGCCTGAGTTTCATCGAGCCTATGGACGACCGGCTGCCAAGGTCAAGCCCCGTGACAGCGACCTTGCCCACGCGCCTCATCCCGCCCCTGTCAGCGTACCCGAATATCTGGTGTATGACATAGGGCTTTCCGCCGGATTCGCCGAGATAGAGCATTACATGGCCTTCAAGGGTCAGGAGGGTTATGCCGGGGTCCGAGCCCCTTAGCGCAAGGGCCACGTCCTCCCTGGCGCCCCCTATATCCAGGTGCGCCAGGACCTCCCCTGTGACGCCCTGCTGCCTTGAGTTCCTCGGTAGTTTCACACCGACCGTCGCGAATATGTCCTGTATGAAAAGCGAGCAGTCCCTGAGCCCCCTCCTGCCGCCCCAGCCGTACTCCTCGCCGAGCATCTTGAATGCCTGTCTTATTATGTTCGATCTCGTATAAGGGAGATAGCCGGGGTGGACCTCGGCATCGGGATGTATGTATCCGTTTGTCCAGTAGAGCGAGCCGTCCTGGCGCCGCTCAGGGAACCTTACGGCCCAGGGGGAGTTCCCTTCTGCCTGAGCTGAGATGGCGAGGACTCCGCCCATGACCACCTCTGCCCGTATCTTTTCAAGGGCGCTGTCGCCATATACGCTCACTCTGTTACCTGTCACGACGAGGAACTCTTCATTGTCTGCCGGCAGAACAAAATTCCGCTCCCCGAACGCGACCTTGTCCATTCTGAGCCAGCCCCTTAAGGTCTCGGCCTGAAAAAAACCCCACTCCCCGTCCTCGCTCGTATGAAGGAGAAGAACGCGCGCCGGAGGGTACAGGCTCGAATACTGTATGGAGTCGAATCCCTCGCGGTTAGGCTTAGACAGGATGGCTTCATGGGTCGGAAGGCCCCTCATATCCGCCCTCTCGGTCACCACGCCGAACCTGACCGCTACTTCATTAGCGATGCCGTCCAGGTCCATGTTCCGGACCAGGTCGGCAAAAAAGCTCTCGGGGAGCTTCCGCCCCTTGGAGTCGTACCTTTTCCCTGGGTTCACAAGAAAGTCCGTCCATATCCACTCGAATACCTTTTCTCCCGGAATGGTGTCGGGAACAGACCGGAGCTCCGCCATCTGGTCCACCGCTCCGATGGTAGCAGTGTTGAAAGCCCGGACCTCTTCAGGCGAAAGGACTGTTTCTCCGGGGCTCCCTATTTTCGAGATCCAGTGCCCCGGGTTATTGATCATCCTGGGTGTCCCGGCCGCGTAGGACAGGGCCGGGAGAAGGAATAGGAGTATGAACAGTATGGCGAGGGCTACTTTTCTCGGCACTTCAAGGCTAAGATACTTGGGCTCGTTCACGGCTGACTGCACTTCAGGACCTTCCTGGGTTTGATTTCGCCTATGGGGTCTCGCGTCCCATCTGAGAGATTATCGGCTGGAACGCCCCGGGGCTTTACACTTGACCGGATAGCCGCGCGGTATTATCATTACGTGCTCCGTCGGAAGTTTTATACGATGGACCGGGTGGATAGGGCTGTGACTTAAGTCCGGCTCTTATCGATTGACGGCCTTTTAGCCGGACCGCCCCGCCGCAAGAGGCGGGGATTTTTTTTCAGGCCCGGAAGCGTTCGAGAGGGAATGGAAAGAAAAGACCTGCTCGCGGGATATCTCCTGGCTGCGGCCTCTGCCGTGACCTTTTCGATAAAGGGGATATTAGCCAAGCTCATATACGGATACGGGCTCGACCCGATAACGCTCCTGGCGCTCCGGTTCGCCATAGCCATGCCGTTTTTCTGGGCCGCGGTCCTCTTCTTCCCTTCGCCGAGGGTCTCGTGGAGGGACTTCCTCTATCTTGTGCTGAGCGGCTTACTCGGTCTCTATGCGGCCGCTCTCGCGGACTTCTACGGCCTCCTCTATATAGACGCGTCCCTCGAAAGGGTCATACTCTATACCTACCCGGCGATGGTAGCGGTCCTTGCGGCAATCTTCTTCAAGGAGAAGCTCACAACGGGAAAGGCCGTATCGCTCGTCCTCACGTACGCGGGGCTTGCGCTCGTCCTCAAGGTATATGGCGGCATTGAGCCGGGATACGCCCTCGGAGCGGGGCTTGTCCTCTTTTCGGCGCTCATCTATTCCTTCAGCTACATACTCACGCAGTTCCTCTCAACGCGGGTATCGGGAGTGAAGATCGCCGCATACGGGACTACAGCCGCTACGATGGGGTTCCTGGCGACCTGGCGGGGACAGCGCTTCCCGGAAGAGCCGGAGGTCTGGGCATTGCTCGCCGCGCTCGCGGTGGTCTCGACGTTCGTGCCGGTCCTTACGCTCGCCCTCGGGATAAGGAGGATAGGCGCGAGCAGGGCGGCCCTGGTAAGCTTCATAGGACCGGTATCTACCGCGGTGCTCGCTTATTTCATACTGGGGGAGGAGCTTGATCTCGTTCAGATAGCCGGAATGGCGGTAGTGATCGCCGGCGTGCTCGCGGTATCGCTCGAAAAGAAGCAAGCCGGGGCTTGAAGGCGACAAGTACGATGGACGCCAGGGATGGGACTTCAAGGATGCGACAGGGCGCGCGTTCTTACCTGTCCACTGCCGATTTAACGAAATTCCCGAGCTTCTTGTCCATGCCCGCCACATGGTTCAAGAGCCAGTCCACGACCTCGCGCTCTACGCAGATGACCAGCTTCGAGGACGGCCCTTTATCGAACTCCTTCCTCAGCCGGGATATGCTCTCTATGAAGCGCGCGTGCTCGGCTGCGTGCGTGGCCGCGCCGGGGTAGCCGTGCCGCTCCATGGCCTCGTTTTCGGCCTCGAAATGGACCACGAAATACTGGTCAAGGAAATTGAAAAGGTTCGCAACCTCCTCCTTGCCGTAGCCCGAGGCCATGGCGTCCAGGAGGCGGTTTATGCGCTTAAAGAGCTCCCGGTGATGGCTGTCCTGCCAATCGACCCCGGTCGCTAAATAGCTGCTCCACTCGATGCCCATCCGAGAACCCCTTCAATGCAAGTCCGCCTGGTCGAACTAGCAGAGTGCTGAAAAAGACTTTTGGGGGAAACTTTCTGTAGAAAGTTTTCTCAATATTTTTTCAGCATCCCGCTAGAGCGATGCGTTATTTCAGTGGGAATATGTCCGGAATGGCTCCGCGAGGATAATGTAGATAAATAATGATGCGGTGCGGCCCTCAAACCGCATCTGCGGATTTAAGAAAGCTCCCGAGCTTCTTGTCCATGTCGCCGATGTGGTTTATGAGCCAGTCCACGACCTCGCGCTGCACCCAGATGACGTGCCTTGACGAAGGCCCCTTCTCGAACTCATCCCTCAATCGGGAGATGTTCTCTATGAAACGCGCGTGCTCGGCCTTATGGAGGGCGGCATCAGGGTAGCCGTGCTTTTCCATCGCCAGCTCCTCGGCCTCGAAGTGGATTACGAAATACTCGTCGAGGAACTTGAACAGGGTCCGCACCTCTTCCTTCCCGTAGCCCGTAGCCATGGCGTCCAATAGGCGATTGATGCGTTTGAAAAGCTCCCTGTGATGGCTGTCCTGCCAGTCCAGCCCGGTTGCCAGGCTGGCGCTCCACTCTATGCCCATTCCGAAACCCCTGGGTAGGATATTATTATGCTATCTCATTCCGGCCCTGGAGAAAAGGGGAAAATGGCCGAATCCCGGGGGCGGGCCTAGAGGAAAATTTCACGAAAAAGTCATTTTGCGGAAAGCCCTTTAACGCGCTGCGCGCTTTCGGGCACAAGGCTCGCTGTCAGCCACCAGCAGTTCGGCCTCGCTCCAGATGCCGGCCTTGCCAGCCCCTCCATCACCTAAGATCATGGCGCAAAAAAAATCCCCGCGGGGAAGCCGCGGGGATTCGGTTTATTATGCTTCTTCAAGGAAGGGATTGGAGATGGGCAGTTTAAGGTCATGCCCGGGACCGTCTTGGACACCCTTCACTGCAATGGGCGACCCTGGGTATGGAGTATCTCTTCATGCGCACCCCTCCTTTCCTTTTTCTCTGGTAACGATTTCAAGCAGCGCCCGGCAGCTTCTCAAGAAAGGCCCGGAGAACTGTTCCTATTCCGTCATGTCCGTCATGTCCATTTCACCGGAATCCATTGCCAGCTCCTCCATGTCGTCTCCGGCACCGGAGTCCATAGCGAGAATGCCCCTTAACTGTCCCCGCTGCTCGGGGGTAAGGGTCTTTTTGAACTCCTCGACTCCCCTTATGCCTGCCATCATCAGGTCCGCCTGCTTCCGAGCTATCTCGTTCACCTTCGCCGTGACGCTTTCCATGTTTACGGGGTCGGCCATGAGGAGCTGATGGAGCTCAAGCTTGGCGATCTTGATATCGGCGCCGGTCCTTATGGCCTGCTTCCTGAAATTCGTGTATATCTCGGTGGCCCTGGCCTTCTGCTCGGGGGTAAGGTCGAGGGCCTTCACGGCCATCATCATTCTACCATAGAAATGGCCCATCATGGTCCCTTTTTTGCCGCGGTGGCCCATCCTGTCCATGCCCATCATCATGCCTGGCCCCATCATGCCCATGCCGTGGCCGCGCATCCCTGGACCCATACCCCCCATCCCCATCGGACAGTCTCCCGCCATCATTCCGCCCATGCCGCCCATCATCGGACGGCCTCGCTCCTGCATTGCGCCTCTCGGCATCGCCGAGAGCTGCACGCTGAAGCTCTCCTCCGCCCCTTCCCTCATTACATCGAGCTCGATGTTCTTTCCAACCCCCGCGGAGCGTATAGCGGTGATGAGGTCGCTGGCGTTCCTCACGTCCTGGCCGCCGGCCTCGGTTATTACGTCCCCTGGCATGAGCCCCGCAACCTGGGCCGGGGAGCCTGAGGCCACGTCCGAGACAATCACGCCGGTCGTCCCCGGCATGCCCATCTGCGCTGCCCTTTCGGGGTCGAGGCTCTGTATGGTAACGCCGAGCCAGGGCCTTTCAGCCTGGGCCTCCGGCATCGTCCGGGCCATCTCCTGCCCGTCTTGGGCATATGCCTGCTGTGTTATAAGAAATGAAAGCGTCAGGAAGAGGACGGCTAACAGCGACTTCGTGTTTCGCATGGCTGGCCTCCTTGGAAAGGTTTTGCGGCTGGATTTTTCGGCTCGCTTAGGTCCGGCTGTCCATCACGGCTGGATGAACCTCGTCTCTATCCAGCTCCGGAGGACCTTCCAGGGCTTGGATTTCACCTTATTGAGCGCCCACGAGTAAAAAGAAGAGCACTCCTCCGCGCCCCTTATGACGTCATAGTACCTGAGCATTATCTGGGGGTCGCGCTCGATTATGCCGTACCAGAGCCTCGGGTGGTTGTACACGAGGTCCGCGAGCTTCAAGGCCGACCTGAACCCCGGCATGATCTCCGTCTCAAGCCGTTCCGGATAAGCCTCAAGCCCGGCCCTACCCCCGATATAGTCAAGTATAACAGAGGAAGCGGCCTTGGCTGTAAAAGCCGCGTAATAGATGCCCTCCCCGAGAAAAGGCTCGACAAGGTGGCCGGTGTCGCCCACGAGCACGACCCTGCCCTTTATGGGCGGCGGGGCGCCATCGTAGTAGACCGGCACGGTCCAGCCTGATGTGGGCCCTATATCAAGGCCCTTGAGCTCGCCGTGGGAGGAGACGAATGAGTTGAAGTATTCCTTTATCCTTACGGCCTTTTGAGCGCTTGCGGCGATGCCGACCGAAAGGAAATTTTTTTTCGGGAATATCCAGGCGTACCCGTGCGGCACGCAGCCAAAATCTATGAAGAGCCTGCCGGAGTAGCCCCGGAGCTCCCGGTTATAGGGCACCTCGGCAGTAATGGAGACCGCGGCATCTCTCGGGCCGAGGCCGAATAGCTCCCTGCCTATGAAACCTGAGGCCCCGTCCGCGCCCACGAGAACCCTTGCCTCGTGGCATGTGCCATTATGAAATCCAATTTTTACCGACGTCCCGGTATCCTCAGCAGACCTGATCCGCGCGCCCTCTATTATGTCCGCCCCGGCTTCCCTGGCCTTATCGAGGAGCAGGTGGTCGAAGGTGTCACGCATGACGTTGTAGCCGACCGGCTTATCGGAGATGATATCGAGGGGCCTTCCTGATTTGTAGGTGAAGGAGGCGCCGTAGACCGTCTCCTCTATTGCCTGGGAGATGTCAAAATCGTAGAGCCCGTCTATTTTGGTAGAGATGCACCCTCCGCAGGACTTGTACCTCGGGAAGGTCTCTTTGTCCACTCCGAGCACCTTGAGGCCCGCCCTGGAGAGGAAGTATGCGGCGGTCGAACCTGCCGGCCCCAGGCCGGCAACGATCGCGTCGTACATGTCCCTACTCGGTCTCCTTCTCGACGCTGTATTCCATCTCGCCGCACCAGAACCCGGTCTTTGTAAGAGACTCGTACTCCCACCGGAGTATCTTCAGGTGTCCCTTCTCCATCTCGAGGAGCTTGGTGAGCACGACCTTCTCTACCGGGGTCTCTGCGTCCTTGAGGAGCCTGGAGTAGAACTCCACCGCGGCCTCCTCGTTCTCCATGGCTATCTGGACCGCGTTGGTGTCCGACTGGTTGGTGGTGAGCCTTTTTATGAGGTCGTTTTCCTTGGGGTAGGGTATGCTCTGGGTGAGGGCGAACCCCTCGGCAAGGGCCTGCTCGTAGCTTATCCAGCCGAGGCCGTTCTTTACGGACTCGGCGATCTTGCCGACTACGACCATGTGGGCGAGCTCGTCTTTCGCCAGGTTCGCGAAGACGCTCCTCCCCTTCGAATCGTCTACGAGGGCGGCGGCCGTGGTGTAGAAGTGGTATCCGGCTATCTCGGTATTGTATGCTGTCCCAAGCTCCTCGATAATCCTGTCCCTGGCCATGTCCCCTCCGTATTGTTCATTTAAGTGCCTTAAGCGGCCGTTTTTATCTCCTGCCGGAATCGGTCCGGCCGGCCTTGTCAATATCGTGCTTCTTCTCGAGCGCCTCGCCCCGTATCTTGTCCTCGCACGCATGGCAGATGACAAGGTCGGACGGACGCCCGCAGATCGAGCAGACGTGCTTTTTTTCTTTTTCTTCCTTCTCAGGCATATCTATGCACCCCCCGAAAGTATGCGTTTATACGGCAACAATTTTTATCATATTACGCCCGGCATTACAATATCAAGAGGGTTTCTAACAGGATGCTGAAAAACTCAAAATCACATACAGGCTGCTCAAAAAATCCAAGATGCAAGGAGTCGAAAAATGAGGATGCGGCGTACTTTCCTTGTACGCCGGAGTGTCCAATTTTGAAGACGACGCCTTGAAGCGGGCTTTTTCAGCAGCCTGCCAAAAGGCTCCGGGCCATGTCCCTGAAAGAGAAGGCGCGTAGCTCAGGCTTCGCAACACCCTTGTGCTGCACGAGCACCTTGAAAGTGTCCCCCATGCCTCCGGGCGAGATGAGCCTGGCAAGCGCCCTGTTGAAGTTCATCTCCTCGATTCCCGGCGAGCCGTCCGGCGGTGGTTTCAATTCGTCCAGTATGCCGAGCCCGATGAGGTAATTCTTCTGGGTAGTGAAGCCGGTCACTTCGAGGCCGTGCCTCAGGCCCGCTCTGGCAAGTGCTGTGAAATCGGCGTGGGTCGTAATGTCCTGCTCCCCCACGTTAATAAACGGGTTGTCGTTCAGGGTGTGCCTGTAATGGCACATGAGGCTGCCTCTCCTGTCCGGCGAATAGAGCTCGGTCGCCGGATGGCCGTAGTCTATGGTAACGATGAAGCCCCGCTCCATCAATTTCCCGGCCTCGCCTATCCACCTCATAGCCTCAAGATTGACCTCGGTCCTCATGCCCTCGAAAGGAATAACGCCGTTTTCGATGAAATATCGCTCAAGCTCGCCGGTCGACAGCGGCCCGGGAACCTCCGTAAATCCGCTTCCGTCGCATCCGACATGGATTTCCCTCAACTCCCCGCCTGAGAACTCGACCCTGTGAACGGGGAAGCTGTCTATCAGCTCGTTCGATAGTATGCAGCCGGATGAAAATGGCGGGACCCCGGAAAGCTCAGAATGCCATGTTGCCCCTTGAGGAGACTCCCTCCTTGCGCCTGACCTCTCAACGAGCCTGGGTGTTATCACCCCCGAGAGGCCGGGAGAAATTTCCTTCAATGATTCCAGCACGCCCCTCGTGAGCCATCCCCTACCCGCCCCGGCCTCGACGAAGACGAAGGGCGCGGGCGAACCGAGGGCCTCCCACATCTCTTCAAGTCCCTTCGCCAGCGTCCTCGCGAAGACCGGGCTTACGTCTATGCTTGTAATGTAGTCGCCTTCAGGCCCCCAGGTCCCCCTGTCTGAGGCATAATAGCCCTTTCCCGGGAGATAGAGGGCCATCTCCATGAACCTCGCGAAGGTGATCGGCCCCTTCTCTCTTATCTCGGCGGCTATCTCACGGGCAAGGCCGGTTTCAGGCAGCGGCCCGGCCTCACGCATCAACTACCTCCAGAAACGCCTCGCTCGGCGCATAGCACATGGGACATACGTCCGGAGGGTGCTCCCCCTCGTGAATGTAACCGCACTCGATGCACTTCCATTTTTTTACAGCCATCAGCTTAACCTCTGCCAAGCGCCGTCTCGAACGCGTCGGCGTGGCCTTCCTCCTCCGAAAGTATTTTTTCGAGCATGAGCCTGGTGGTGGTGTCGCCAAGCTCGGCGCAAGCCTTAATATGCCCCCGGTAGCGCTCTATTGCGCCGTCCTCGAGGCCGAGGTCGGCCTTGAGCATGGTCCTCAGGTCCCCTCCCCTCTGCACCTGCCCCGGCTTGTAGACGGGCACGCCCCCGAGATAGACTATCCTCTCCGCCAGGTCCTCCGCGTGCCTCATCTCGTCCATCGCGGTCTTCCTGAAAAGGTCGAGTATAGCCGGGCTCTCAAGCCCTTCCCCCTCGTAATGGTGGCCCATGTACTGGATTATGGCGGTAAGCTCCTGGGCCCTATCCTCGTTCAGCATGTCTATTATCTTTTTCCTGGCTTCGTCACTCAGCTTAAGCGACATCATTCACCTCCGTAGTGTAATTATGCTGGCAAACCTGATGCTGCTGTAGATTTCAGCGGATGGCACTCTCAGGGCCGTCAAAGCCATGTAATTATATCCTATATCCGCGGGCTTGTCAGCCGCCCAGTGGGGCTCTCCACCGGTGCTATCTTGACAATGGCCGGAAAGGGGGGTTAACTCGGAATAGGGCCGTCCTCTCGCTCTTACACCCTCCCCGCATCCAGCGCGAACCTCCTGGAAAGGCACAGAAAAAAGCTTTTCCGGCAAGACCCCTCAGAGGAAAGCCCGGAAGTTTAACCCTCAGCCGCAGTTCTAAAAATGGAGGGCACTATGAGCGTTGCCTATAAACCGGCATTCCCCTTTCCCTCGGCAGAGGCCTTCGGCAAACCCGGCGTTGAACCCAGGTGGGCCAGGGCATCGAAGCATGGAGCGGGCACGGCGAAAAGCCCCTTCTCACGCGTCTGGTTCACGATAGAGGGCGGCATAATAACCGAGGTCTATTTTCCGGATATCGAGACCGCCTGCATAAAAGACCTGCGCTTCCTCGTGACCGATTCGAGGACCTTCTTCGACGAGGAGGGAAAGGACACCATTACGACTCGCTTCGAGCCCATACACGAAAAGGCGCCCGGTTATATAATAACGAACACCGCCAGGTCAGGACTCTGGAGCATCACTAAACGCGTCATAACCGACCCGCAGGCGAACTCCCTCGTGATGAACATCGGCTTCAAGGCCCTGCACGGCACGACCGCCGACTTCCGCCTCTTCGCTCTCGTTGCTCCCCATATGAAGAACAGGGGCAACGGCAATACGGGCAGGTGCGCGGCGTACGGCAAGAGGAATTACCTTCTGGCAAAAAGAGATGATACGGCAGCGGCGCTTGCATCGGACAAGCCGTTCCTCGGCATGTCGGCCGGATACTCCGGGATCTCGGACGGCTGGCACGACCTGAAGGAGAACCTCGAGATGGACTGGATGTTCGAGCGAGCGGAGGACGGAAATATCGCCCTTACGGCCGAGCTTAAGCCGGGTAGCGAAATGGTACTCTCGCTGGGCTTCGGCAAGGACGAGGTGGAGGCGGCGCTCGAGGCCGAGATATCCCTTTCGAGGGAATACGCCTCGATAGAACGGGACTTCATCCGTGGCTGGAGGAGATATATCAATTCCCTCGCGCCGCTTGGAAAACGCGCTGGGGACGGGGGCAGAAGGTTCAGGGCAAGCGCGCTCGCGCTCAAGGCCCACGAAGACAAGATCTTCCCCGGAGCGGTCGCATCCTCCCTCGCCATCCCCTGGGGTGAGATCAAAGGCGACGAGGCGGGCAGAGGCTACAGGCTTGTCCGGCCCGGCGACCTCTGCAAGACCGCATTCGCTTTCATGGCAATGGGCGACGGCAGGACCGCCCTATCCGTGCTCGACTACCTGCAGTCCACGCAGACCGAGGCGGGCGCATGGCCCTTCGAGATGCACGTAAACGGCGCGATCAGGCGCCCGGAGGTGAGCATTGAGAACGCCGCGCTCCCGATACTCCTCGCATGGAGGCTCAGGGGCATGGGGCTTGCCGGAACGGGCTTTTATCCTATGGTAAAGAGCGCCGCGTCATATACAGCGAGGAACGGCCCGTTCGGGCTGAAAGGCGGCGCTTCCCCTTCAACGCTCGCATACGGTATATCCGCCCTTGTGGCGGCCGCGCACTGGGCAAGGGAGATGCGCGAGATAAAGGAATCAGACTACCTCTTTTCTGTCGCTGACGGATGGCACACGAAAATCGAGGAATGGACGTTCATAAAATGCGGCTGCATGGGCGAAGGCGCGCCCGGCCATTACATGAGGATGGATGGAGAGAGGCCCGTCGCACTTTCTCCCGAAGAGCAGGATTTCCATGCCCTCGTATTTGACAAAGACAAGCCCGACCGCTTCACTGAGCACCGGCGGGGAATTTTCGATACGGGCTTCCTGGACCTCGTGAGGCTCGGGGTGCGCGGCCCGAGGGATCCAAACATAGTAAACTCGCTCCGCGCGGTCGACAGTCTCCTTCGGTTCGAGCACCACGGGAGGATTTCCTTCTACAGGTACGAGGGTGATGGCTACGGGGAAAAAGGAGACGGCTCACCATTCGACGGCTCCGGCACAGGCAGGCCCTGGCCGCTCCTTTCGGGCGAGCGCGCAATGTACGAGATAGCCGCCGACGGCTTCCCCGAGAAATACCTCGAATCTCTCGAGGCCTCCGCCAATGAGGGACTACTCTTTCCCGAGCAGATATGGGACTCCACTGACATACCGGAGCTCAAACTCCTAAAAGGGCGCGGCACAGGCTCGGCGGCGCCTTTCATACCGGCACACGCCGAGTATATAAAGCTTCTCCGGAGCATGCGCGACCGGGAATGCTTTGACACGATAAAGGAAGTGCGGGAAAGGTTTGTCGAATGCCTGACGTCGCTCCCCATAGCCGAGTGGAAGAAGGGCATGGAAATAGGCTCGGCAAAAAGCTCTGAGACCGTCCGCATAGCCTCGTCCAGGGAAGCACATATCGTCTGGACGGACAACGACTGGGCGACGAGGAACGAGGAGCCCATGAAAGGGACGGGCCTCGGCATCTGGCACAGGGACTTCGATGCCGGGAAGCTAAAACCCGGAGCAAAACTCGTATTCACCTTCAGGTATGCGGACACAGGCGAATGGGAAGGCCGGGATTACGAGATAGGGATTCACTAGTTTGACCCGAACCGCTGGAGCTGACATAAGGCAACTTTTTAAAATTAGGGATTTTTCCCGCTTTTCCCGGAAGGGCGGGAATAAAAGCGGAGCATATATGTGAATATGTGAGCATTTTTATTCACGTAACCTACGCAGAGTCCGGGGAAAAGATCAATTTTCAGAGGTTGTCATGAACAAAAGCCTCGCAAGAAAGCTTATCGAGTCCCGCATGGTGTCAGGCAAATGGTCGCCTGGCTCGGAGATAGCCATAAGAATAGACCAGACGCTTACGCAGGACGCGACCGGCACGCTCGTCTATCTGGAATTCGAGTCCCTCGGCCTCGACTCGGTGCAGACCGAGCTCTCCGCGAGCTACGTGGACCATAACATCCTCCAGACCGACTTCAGGAACGCCGACGACCACAGGTTTCTAATGACGGCTGCAATGAGGTATGGCGTCTACTTCTCGCCGCCGGGGAACGGCGTTTCGCATCCCGTGCACATGGAGCGCTTCGGAGCGCCCGGTAAGACCCTCCTCGGGGCCGACAGCCACACCTGCACGGCAGGGGCGCTCGGCATGCTTGCCATAGGCGCGGGCGGCCTTGATGTCGCGCTAGCCATGGCAGGGGAGCCTTTCCATATGAAGGTCCCGAGGGTCATGGGGGTAAAGCTTACGAGAAAGCTCAAGCCCTGGGTCTCGGCCAAGGACATAATACTCGAGATGCTCCGCCGCCACACCGTGAAGGGCGGGGTCGGAAAGATTATCGAGTACTGGGGGCCGGGGGTAAAGACCCTTACAGCTACAGACAGGGCGACCATCGCCAACATGGGGGCCGAGCTCGGCGCGACGGCTACCGTATTCCCTTCCGACGCCATGACCAGGGACTTCCTTGAGCGCCACGGGAGGGTGGGCCAGTGGATTCCTCTCGAAGCCGACCCCAATGCCGAGTACGACGAGACCGACGAAATAGACCTCTCGCTGCTTGAGCCCCTTATCGCCTGCCCGAGCTCGCCGGACAATGTAAGAAAGGTCTCGGAGGTCGAGGGCACTCCCGTTGCCCAGGTCATAGTCGGCTCATCGGTAAACTTCTCCTTCAAGGACATGATGGTCGTAAGCAAGGCCGTGAGGGGGAGGACAGCCTACCCTGGACTGAGCTTCGAGATAAACCCTGGGAGCAGGACGGTACTGGAGAATATCGAGCGGGCTGGCGGCTCGGAGCTACTCGCCCACGCTGGCGCAAGGGTACACCAGTCAGGGTGCCTCGGCTGCATAGGCATGGGCCAGGCCCCTCCCACAAAGGCCGCATCTGTCCGGACCTTTCCGAGAAACTTCAAGGGCCGTAGCGGCACCGAAGACGACTATATCTACCTTTCAAGCCCGGAGACGGCCGTGGCCGCCGCCATCTCGGGCAGGATAACCGACCCCAGGAAGCTCGGCCCATACCCGAGGGTCATCGAGCCGAAGAGGTACCGCTACAACGATTCCATAATACTCAAGCCCCTCCCGCCCGAGGAACGGGCCAGGGTGGAGGTAGTGAGGGGGCCTAATATCGTCCCTTTCCCTCTTTTCGATCCTCTCCCCGAATCATATGAGGCCAGGGTGCTAATAAAGCTCGGCGACAACGTCTCTACCGACGATATCCTTCCGGCAGGGAACAGGGTGCTTCCCTTCAGGTCCAACATACCTAAGATAAGCGAATTCACCCTCGAAAGGATAGACAGGCAGTTCAGCGGGAGGTGCAGGGAGAGCGGAGGCGGCATCATAGCGGCCGGGGAGAACTATGGGCAGGGCTCATCGAGGGAGCACGCGGCCATAGCCCCGCGGTATCTCGGAATAAGGATAAAGGCCGCCAAGAGCTTCGCGCGCATACACAGGGCGAACCTCATAAACTTCGGCGTGCTGCCGCTCGTCTTCGCGGACCCGTCCGATTACCGGGCCTTCGAAGAGGGACAGACGCTCGCCTTTACGGACCTCCGCAAGGCTGTCGAGGCCTCCGACGAGATAGTGGGCGTAGCAAAGGAAAGCGGCAGGGGTTTCAGGTTCCTCTTGAACTTGAGCCGGCGGGAGCGTGAAAGCATCCTCGAAGGCGGGCTCCTTAACCGCATACGGAAAGAGCGGGGGCTTAAGCGCGCCATAGGACAGGAGGCCGCGTCAAGGGAGAAATAAAAGAAAGGCTCCCTCAAAGAGGAAGCCTTTCTTTTATAACGCATTACCTCTTAAGGGAGCACCGGGACGTCGACCCTGGGCATCTCTCCCGTAAGTGACTTGAGGAACTCGGTTATCAAGGCCGCCTCCTTGTCGGTAGCCTGGACTCCGAGCATCTCCCTGCTCATTATCTTCACGGCGTCCGAAAGAGAGGCGACCGAGCCGTTATTGAAGTAGGGGTATGTGAGGGCGACGTTACGGAGCGTCTGCACCCTGAACTTGTACTTGTCATCCTCGTTGCCGGTCACCTCGAACCTGCCCAGGTCCGTTGAGCCAGGCACCTGTATCCTGAAGAAGCCGCCGTTCGTGAAGTTGGGCCCGTTGTGGCATGCGGTGCAACCCTTGTTCCTGAAAAGCTCCCACCCCTTTTTTGCGTCCGCGCTTATCGCGCCCTCGTCACCCATGAGGAACCTGTCAAAGGGCGAGTTGGTGGTTATGAGCGTCCTTTCGAACGCGGCCATTGCCTTGGCCGTGTTCTCCGGCGTTACCGGGTCCTTGCCGCCGAAGACCTGCTTGAACCTTTCCGCGTAGGCAGGGATCGCCTTGAGCTTCCCTACCATGTTCTCGAGGGTCTCGTTCATCTCTACCGCGGCCTGCACAGGCCCGAGCGCCTGCTCCTCAAGAGTTGCGGCCCTGCCGTCCCAGAACTGGGAAGCAAGGAAGGCCGAGTTAAGGACCGTAGGGGTGTTCCTCGGCCCGGCCTGGTGCTTGTGGCCGAGGGCGAGCGGCAGCCTGTCGGTAAAAGCGAAGGCCGGGTTGTGGCATGAGGCGCAGCTTACCGCGCCGGTGGACGAAAGCCTCGGGTCGAAAAAGAGCATCTTCCCGAGCTCGACCTTCTCGGGGGTCATCGTGTTGTCCGCCGGTATGGGCGGGACCGCCGGCAATAGCTCTGTTGCATACCCCTTTGCCGAGAGCGCGAAAAAGAGGGCAAAGGCGGTCAGTATAGTTCTTTTCATGGGTACTCCCTCTGTCTATTTTCAGGGGAATATATCGTAAAGCACGGAGGGTGTCAAAGGCAGTGCGTCAAAGCCCGGTATTCTCTCTAATCCCTGAGATAAGCCGTTCGAATTCCGCGCTGCCGCTTCCGGCTACGAGCCTGATGCCGTCCTTTCCCCTGCCCACGCCGAGCTCAACGGCCCTCATTATCTGCCTCTGCTCCCAGACGGGTTTTGAAGTGACCGGCTCCCACCTGCCGAAAGACCTTATGAGCCCTAGCCCGGCTATGTCCGCCGCGACCCGGTCTCCGCTCGCGATTATGAGGCGAGTATCTGCCGGGGTGCCCTGCCAGGGGCCGCCCTCTATCATGGAGACGGTCCCGTCGACTATGTTGAGCTCCGGGACGTATGCCGCGTTGAACTCTGAAATAAGCTCCTCCCAATGAGAGGGTCCGATGAGATACGGGCGCTGCCTCAAATGCGTGCAGCCGATGAAGTTCTTGAGTGCTATGGAGTAGCTAGCGGACCTGTGCGTCTTTATTACCGGCAGGTTTATTATGATGTCCGGCCTGTAGATCCACTCGGTCACGTAGGCCTCGGTCAAATGCCTTGTGCCTTCGAGAGGAACCGTGTACCACTCGAAGTCCTCGAATATTATTGCCTCGGCGCCATTGTCGGACGCAGCCTCCAATATCCCGTTCCGGTTCATGTTCCGCCTGGTGGATATTGTCCTCAAGGCGGACATGTCGCCAACATAGACCTTTTTGGCCCCGCGCCTCGAAACCGCCCTTGCGACCGCTCCGACCACCTCGGGATTGGTCGTTGCCGGGTTCGCCTCGCCTGAAACGACATTGGGCTTCAAGAGGACGGTTTTTCCGGAAAGGCCGAGCCTATCGAAACCGCCGATGAGATCGACGGCATTCTCGACCATTTCGTCGACGGTCTTTCCGGTTGCGGCCGATACGAGGGACACGCCGCCCTCGGCAAAGGCGTTCTCCCGGAGTCTCGGTTCCCTTCGCGTCTTCGGCCTTGAGAAGACCTCGGCCATGACGGGCATCTCCCCCCAGAGGAGGAGCGCACCCGAAGCTGCCATGGCCTTGAGGGCCGTTCGCCTTGTATGGGATTGAGAGTCCATGCGATTCCTTAGTACAAGCGTAATAACCTTGTTAAAGCCTGATTAATTCGCAAACCTTGTCATTCTGAGCGGAGCGAAAAATATCGTATTAAAGAAAAAACATAATCACCAGATCCTTCGGTCGCTTATGCTCCCTCAGAGGACAGAAAACGCAATTAATCAGACCTTCCTTTAGTATAGCAGGCGGGAACCGGCGCGAGCGGCAAGAATCCTATTCAAGGGCCTTCTTAAGGGACGGAAAATCATCCACGATGATGTCGCAGCCGGCGCTTGTAAGCTCTCCCCTCCCTCTGAAGCCGTAGGAGACGCCGACGGTATAGGCGCCAGCTGCCTTCCCCGCCTCGCAGTCCACTGGGCTGTCGCCGACCACGGCGGTCCTTTCGGGCCTGCAGGATAACTCCCGGATGGCCTTTTCAATGGGCTCGGGGTGGGGTTTCTTGTTGGGGAGCGAGTCGCCGCCGAGTATGACCGGGAAGAACCTTTTGAGGCCGAAGGTCTCGATTATCCTGTCGGCAAGGCCTGCGGGCTTGTTGGTCACCACGGCCATCTTCTTTTTGGCGTCGCGGAAATGATTGATGGTATCCTCCACCCCGGGATAGAGGCTTGTCTTGAATACGAGGTGTCCGCCGTAGAAATCGAGGAATTTAAGACGCGCCTCGGCTATCCTCTCCTCGCTCTCGCCGGGCATTAGCTTCTGAAGGAGCGGTTTTACGCCCCATCCGATGTGGCCGATTATCTTCTCCGGCTCCATCTCCCTGTGCCCCATGGCCGCAAGCGTCCTGTTCGCCGACCAGGCGATGTCCTCGCTCGAATCTATGAGTGTGCCGTCAAGGTCAAAAATAATGAGGTCCGTTTCCATATTCCCCTTCTTATCGATGATTTCGGGGTGCAGTATAGCATAACGAGGAGCCGCTGTGAATACGCGCAAGTTCCCCTTTCCACCCCGGCTTACGCCTTTACATTCCGGGCGGCGTCTGGTAATATCGTTAGCCGCCTCAGGGCAAATATATATGATAAGAAAGCCAGTTGTTGCAGGAAGGTTCTATCCCGGCGAAGAGGACGCCCTCCGGGCTGCCCTCGAAAAGCACTTAAGCCACAGCCCGGTAGAAGACGCAAAGGCGATAATAGCGCCCCACGCGGGGTACATGTACTCAGGTGAGGTGGCCGGTAGCGTCTACGCGAGAGTGCGGGTCCCTGAAAGGGTCTTTCTCATAGGGCCCAATCACACAGGGCTCGGGAAAAGGGTGTCGGTCTGGCGCGAGGGCGAGTGGGATACGCCGCTCGGAAGCCTTAAGATAGACGAAGTAGCCGCTTCCATGCTGATAGGCGGCTCAAAACTCTTTTCAGCCGATACGGAGGCGCACCTTTTCGAGCACTCGCTCGAGGTCCAGCTCCCTTTCATACTGGCTCGTAATCCAGTTGCCCGAATCGTTCCGGTAACCATATTGAGGGCGGACGAGAAAGATTGCCTTGAGTTAGGCAGAGCTTTGGCAAGGACCATATCCGGGCTCGAGGGCGACTCTCTCATAATAGCGAGCACGGACATGAGCCACTACGAGCAGGACGGCATCGCAAGGCAGAAGGACCGCCTCGCGATCGACAGTATACTGGCCCTTGACGCGGCAGGCCTCCTTGAGGTTACATCCAAAGAGGATATCAGCATGTGCGGGGCCGTCCCTGCGGCCATCGCCATAGTGGCGGCAAGGGAACTCGGAGCGACCAAGACGGCTCTCGCCAAGTACGCGACCTCGGGAGAGGTGAACGGCGACCTGGGCCAGGTAGTCGGGTATGCCGGGATAATCATCTGCTGATGAGCGTTCGTTTTTATTACAGGTTTGTTCTAACAGCTTCAGGGTGCCTCTAAAAATCAGCTATTTTTCACGAGGTCGAGGCAGGGTGGAAGTAAAAATCGCAGCATATATGTCAATATGTGAGCATTTTTACTTCCGCCCTAACGAAGAGATCGGGGGAAAGAGCTATTTTTAGAGGGCACCCTTATCAGGAGGAACCGCTTTGAGCGTAAGGACAAGATTCGCCCCAAGCCCCACCGGATACCTTCACATCGGCGGGGCAAGGACAGCTCTCTTCAATCTGCTCTACGCGAGGCGACATAAGGGGAAGTTCGTCCTTCGGATAGAGGATACCGACGTCGCCCGCTCCACCAAGGAGTCCATCCAGGCCATTCTCGACGGCATGGAATGGCTCGGTCTTAACTGGGACGAAGGCCCCTTTTTCCAGAGCAAGAGGTTCGACGAGTACAGGAAACGGGCAGAGGATCTACTGGCCAAGGGGCATCTTTACCGCTGCTACTGCACGCCCGAGGAGCTCGAATCAAGAAGGGAGGCCGCCATGAAGGCCGGCCGCCCGCCCATGTACGACGGCAGATGCAGGGAAAGGACCGACCAGCCCGACCTGCCCTTTGCCCTGAGATTCAGGGTTCCTCCTGGAGTGACCTCGTTCAAGGATGAGATAAAAGGCGTCATCTCTTTCGAGAACTCGACCATCGAGGACCTTGTCGTTCTCCGTAGCGACTCTACCCCCACATACAACTTCTGCGTGGTCGTGGACGACGCGGAAATGGCCATGACCCATGTCATACGCGGGGACGACCACATAAACAACACCCCCAAGCAGATACTCCTTTACCGCGCCCTCGGGTACGAGGTCCCGGTATTCGCGCATCTTCCCATGATTTTAGGGTCGGATAAGACCAGGCTTTCCAAGCGCCACGGCGCTACTTCCGTGATGGCTTATAAAGAGATGGGATACCTGCCTCATGCCCTGGTCAACTACCTCGCGAGGCTCGGCTGGTCGCACGGCGACCAGGAGATATTCTCGCTCGAAGAGCTTGTCGATAAATTCTCTCTTGAGAGCGTCGGGAAGTCCTCGGGGGTCTTCAACCCGGAAAAGCTACTCTGGCTCAACCAGCATTACATAAAATCCTCACCCCCCGAGGAGCTTGCGCCTCTTATGCTCCCCTTCTGGAAGGAACTCGGGGTAGACGCCTCGGGCGACACGAGGCTCCCCGCCATAATAAAGACCCTGCAGGAGCGGGCAAGGACCTTGAAGGAGATGGCGGAAGGCTCGCTATTCTACTTCAGGGGGGTGGTCGATTACGACCCCAAGGCAAGGGAGAAGTTCCTTACCCCTGAGAGCGCGGAGCTTTTCGATGATCTTCTTAAGCGCCTCTCAGCCCTCCCCTCGTTCACGGAAAAGGAGCTTGAGGCGGCCTTCAATTCGCTACTCGAAACTCGGGGCCTTAAGCTGGGAAAACTTGCCCAGCCCGTAAGGGTGGCCCTCACCGGCGGGACCGTGAGCCCGGGAATCTTCGAGACCTTGAGCGCCATGGGCAGGGACCTTGCGATAAAGCGGCTAAAGGACGCGGCAGCAGTCGCAAGGAGCCCTCATGATGCTCAGGGCAACTAACCGTTTTCCCTTATAAGACTTTTATTTTCTTGACTTATTCAGCCGTTCTTGGCTAAATGTTTTATTGCGGTTTGTACCTTTTGCAACTCCCGCAAGAGAGCACTCACGACACCGGAAACGGAGAGTAAATTGGGACTCTTCAAAAAAGTCTTGGTCGCCAACAGGGGCGAAATAGCCACCAGGGTCATAAGGGCCTGCAAGGAGCTCGGGATAGCCACTGTGGCCATCTACTCCGAGGAGGACTCGACCTCCCTCTATGTCAAAAAGGCGGACGAGTCGTACATGGTGGGCCCCGGCCCGATCCAGGGCTATCTGAACATACACAGGCTGGTGGACCTTGCGACAAAGGTCGGCGTGGACGCCATCCATCCGGGCTACGGCTTTCTTTCGGAGAACCCGAGGTTCCCCCAGCTCTGCACGAAAAAGGGCATCACCTTCATCGGCCCCTCCAGCAAGACCATCGCCGAGATGGGCGACAAGGTCATGGCCAGGAAGATGATGCTGAAGGCCGGGGTGCCCATACTCCCCGGAACCGAGGACTCGATAAAGGACGTCGACGAGGCGATAGCGTTCGCAAATAAGATAGGCTACCCGATAATGGTCAAGGCCTCGGGCGGAGGCGGCGGCAGGGGCTTGAGGGTCGCCCGGACCGAAAAGGAGCTCGTTGACTCCATCACCACCGCGAAGAAGGAATCCGCAGCCGCGTTCGGTGTTTCCGAGGTATTCCTTGAGAAGTTCCTTGAGAAGCCGCACCACATAGAGTTCCAGATAATGGCGGACAACCACGGCAATATCGTCCACATGGGCGAAAGGGACTGCTCCATACAGAGGCGGCACCAGAAGCTCGTGGAGATAACCCCCTCCCTCATCCTGGACGAGGACTTGAGGAGGCGCATGGGCGAGGCCGCGGTAAAGGCAGCCAGGGCCGCGGATTACACCAACGCCGGTACGGTCGAGTTCCTTGTCGATAATGATAGGAACTTCTATTTCCTGGAGATGAATACAAGGATCCAGGTCGAGCACCCCATTACCGAGGAGGTAACGGGCATAGACCTCGTAAAGAAGCAGATAGAGATAGCCGCAGGCATGCCTCTCGGCTTTACCCAGGAGGACGTAAGGATAAACGGCTTCGCGATGGAATGCCGCATCTGCGCCGAGGACCCGAAGAACAACTTCCTCCCGTCCTTCGGAAAAGTGACTTCCTACTACTCTCCGGGCGGCATAGGCGTCCGCATAGACGGGGCTATCTACAAGGATTTTATCATACCCAACTGCTACGACTCGCTGGTAACAAAGCTCGTGGTGCGCGGCACCACCTGGGACGAGACCGTAAGGCGCATGCACCGCTGCCTCGAAGAGTTCGTCATAAGGGGCGTAAAGACCACCATCCCGTTCCTCCAGAAGATAATGGAGGACGAGGATTTCAGGCTTGGCAAGTTCGACACTGGCTTCATAGACAGAAAGCCGGAGCTCATGGAATATGACGAGTACGGCGAGCCCACGGACCTGGTCGCGGCGATAGCCGCGGCAATAGCGGCCCACCACGGGCTATAAAAGACGGAGGCGCCTCAAGATGGCTGACAAGACCGCAACCGCCGCTTCCAGGGCGGATTTCAAGATCAAGCCGAGGACCGACAAAAAGACGTGGATAACTGACACGATCCTCAGGGACTCCCACCAGTCCCTCCTCGCCACCAGGATGAGGACCGCGGACATGATGGAGGTCGCCTCCATGCTGGACAGGGTCGGTTACTGGTCGCTCGAGGCCTGGGGCGGCGCGACATTCGACGCGTGCCTCCGCTTCCTCAAGGAAGACCCCTGGGAGAGGCTCAAGCTCCTCCGGAAGGCCATCCCGAACACCAGACTCCAGATGCTGCTGCGCGGCCAGAACCTTGTGGGCTACAGGCACTATTCCGACGACGTCGTAAAGAAGTTCGTCGAGCGTGCCGCGAGGAACGGGATAGACGTATTCAGGATCTTCGACGCCCTGAACGACATGAGGAACATCGAGGTCGCGGTCCGCGCCGCCAAGGAAGCGAAGGCCATAGTGGAAGCGACCATCTGCTACACCACGAGCCCGGTGCACACTCACGAGGGGTTCGTGGAGCTGGCATTGAAGCTCGTAAAGATGGGCGCGGACACCATCTGCATAAAGGACATGGCCGGGCTCCTTACGCCAGTTGCCGCCTTTGACCTCGTTACAAAGATGAGGGCCAGGGTAAACATCCCCATACACATACACTCGCACGATTCCTCGGGCCTCGCATCCATGAGCTATCTGAAGGCCATAGAGGCCGGGGCCGATATAGTCGATACCGCGATATCGTCGCTGGCCTCAGGGACCTCGCAGCCCCCGACCGAGAGCATGGTAGCTGCGCTTAACAGCTCGCCCTATTCCACCGGCCTCGACCTGGGGCTTTTGGCCGAGATAGCCGACAGGTTCAGGGACGTCCGGAGGAAGTACAAGAAGTTCGAGAGCGAGTACACGGCCATAAATCCCAAGACGCTCGTGGTGCAGATACCGGGCGGCATGATATCGAACCTCGCGAACCAGCTTAGAGAGCAGAACGCACTCGATAAGATGGACGCTGTCTTCGAGGAGATACCAAAGGTAAGGAAGGACATGGGGTATCCGCCTCTCGTCACGCCGACGAGCCAGGTAGTTGGCACGCAGGCGACCCTCAACGTCCTCATGGGCGAGCGCTATAAGGTTATAACAAGCGAGACCAGGAACTACTTCAAGGGCCTCTACGGGAACCCTCCCGGCCCCATAGACGAGACCGCGAGGAAGCTCGCCATAAGCGACGAGAAGCCCATTACCTGCAGGCCGGCGGACCTCCTCGAGCCGGAGCTCGACAAGGTCATAAGGGACATAGACGGGAAGGCCAAGTCCATAGAGGACGTGCTCTCCTACGCCCTCTTCCCCATGGTAGCGCTCGAGTTCTTCGAGCAGAGGGACAACGGGAAGCTCGAGCCCGAGCCGCTCGAAGAGGAGTTTCAGCCCGCGGCGGACGCGGGGCATACGGCCCCTCACCTCGCGCCGAGCGAGTTCAACGTCACGGTCCACGGCGAGAACTACAAGATAAAGGTCGCCGGGGCCGGGCACAGGGTCGAGGGCAAGCGGCCGTTTTTCATCTCGATAGACGGCAAGCTCGAAGAGGTCATGATAGAGTCCCTCACCGAGGTCATACCCACGACCGCAGGCGAGATAGAGCGCTCTTCCATAACACAGTCCATCAGGCCAAAGGCCAGGAAGGAAGGGGATGTCACTACTCCCATCCCCGGCAAGGTCACGTCAATAAAAGTAAGCGTCGGGAGCAAGGTCTCGGAGGGAGACACCGTTCTCACGGTCGAGGCCATGAAGATGGAGAACGAGGTGCACACCCCCATAAGCGGAATCGTGAAAAAGGTACTCGTAAAGATAGGCGATTCGGTCAACCCGGATGAGACCCTCATGGAGGTCGAGAAGGAATAGGGGCCGGGATTTCATTTCGGCCGCTACGAAGACTGGACAGTCGAAAGAGGCGGGGCGGGTTTTCCGCCCGCCTCTTTTTTTGTTAAAATCGAGGCAGGCATATACCGATGGAAATAGTGAAGGTCCTCTCAATAGTATTCCCGGTCTTCAGCATCATAGGCCTGGGATACCTTTTCGCGAGCTTCAGGAAGATAAGCCTCGAGCCCATAATAGACGTCCTTTTGTACCTGACCATCCCGGCCCTGGTCGTATCCTCTCTTTCGCATAAGAAACTCGTCATTGCCGACCTTGCGGTCGTCTCGCTCTCTGCGCTCGTCGTGGTTTTGGGCACTGGCGTGCTCGCGTTCCTGTACCTGAAGGCCATAAAGAGAGAGGACCTCCGGGGCTTTTACCTCCCTGCCATGTTCATGAACTCGGGGAACATGTCCTTCCCGCTCGCGCTCCTGGCCTTCGGGCCCGAGGGGCTTTCGGTGGCCATACTCTACTACATAGCCATCAGCATACTCGTCTATTCTCTGGGAATATATATTGCAAAGGGCAAGGGCGGGCTCTCGGAAATGTTCAGGCTCCCGCTAATCTACTCGGCGGTCCTGGCCATAGCCCTTAATGTCGCGGAAGTGAGAATGCCCGAGCCGCTCTTAACTACCTTCGACATGCTCGGCGCGGCGACCATACCCATAATGCAGGTGGCCCTCGGATACCGGCTCTACTCGGCCAGGCTCGCCTATCCCGGGATATCGCTTGCCGGGACGGCGATAAGGATAGGAGGCGGGGTTGCCGTGGCGTGGGGTGTCGTAAGCCTATTCGGCATAGAGGGGCTTAATCAGCAGATCATACTCCTGTCATCCGGGATGCCGGCCGCTGTCATAAACTTCGTAGTAAGCCACAGGTACCAGGTGAATAGCGACCTAGTGGCGTCCACAGTCGCCCTTTCGACCCTCGTTAGTGTCTTTACGACGCCGGTTCTGCTCCTCTGGATAATGTAGCGGCTGCTCAAAAAGCCCAATCTGCTGCGTCGTCTTCAAAATTCGTCACTGCGGCGTACAATAAAAGTACGGTCTCATTCTCATTTTTCGACTCCTTGCATCTTGAGAAGCCGATGTGGTTTGAATTTCCAATCGTTAATCAAACGTATCCATACATCCTGTATAGCGCTATCCCCAGATACTCCCACATGACCTCGCGCGTGAGGGCCAGCCTGTCTATCGCAGAGGTGCGATAAGGTGTATTGTCCTCGACCGGAGCGGAGATATAGATAAGCCCGAGCTTTTGAGCGACGAGTGAAGCCCTCCTCATGTGCGTCGGCGAGGTGACTATCATGACCGTCTTGAGCCCGTTATCCTCCATGTAGGCCTTTACGAACCTCAGGTTCTCGTAGGTGTTTAACGAGCCCTGATCGACTGCCATGTCTTCAGTCGGTATGCCGAATTCGCGGGCTATCGCGCCCATGATGGAGGCCTCGGGCAGGGGCTCTGCCGGGCGCGCGCCGAGGACGGTATTCCCTAGCTTCCCAAAAGCGCCATGCACCATGCCGCCTGTAAAGACTATCTTTTTGGCATGGCCACGCTTATAGAGGAGGACCCCTTTTATGAGCCTTTCATTGGATGCCGATCCAAGGGCGCCGTTCGGGTAAGCGCCTCCGCCAAGGACGGCTATAAGGCCGGCCTCATTGAGTACGGGCCCGTTTACGATGAGCGGCCTTGCAAGCATGTTAGGGATGGGTGTGAACATGGTCGCAAGGAGGAAGGCGGCAGAAAGGAGAAACAGTATCTTGGCTGACTTTTTTACCCTTTTCACATCAAACACCGGAGCTAAGGATAGGGCCTCAGGACATCAGGGCGTCTCTAAAAAATAGCCTGTAACAGCGCCATTGTCCAGCATTTTAAGCCCTTACCGCCATTTCTGGCCGCACAGTAAATCCGTTCAGGAACACTGAACCTTTTCTCTTTTTTTTAAATCAAACGGTCCGCCGGGGTTTACAAAAAAACGCCCCTGTGATATTATTTCCTAAGAAAACTCAAGCACTTACAAAAGAGGAAGGAACTCATGGAATCACAGGAAAAACCCAGTGTCGCATTCTTCTCGTTCACTTGCTGTGAGGGCTGCCAGCTCATGGTCCTGAGCTGCGAAAAGGAGCTGCCGGATATCCTTAAGCACATAAAGATAGTCAACTTCAGGGAGGCCATGACCGAGAAGTCCGACGATTACGACATCGCCTTTGTCGAGGGCTCCATAAGCAGGCGCGACGAGATAAGGAAAATAAAAAAGATAAGGAAGCAGGCCAAGGTGGTCGTGGCGCTCGGAGCCTGCTCGTCCACAGGCGGGCTCAACTGCCTCAAGAACCGCTATCCAATGGAGGAGGTGAAGGAAGCTGTCTACGGCAAGAAGGCGGCTGAGAGCTATAAGCTAATCGACACCATCCCCGCAAGGCCCATAGACGAAGTCGTGCCGGTAGACTACTACCTCCACGGCTGCCCCATTTCGAAGAAAGAGTTTCTCTCCTTTCTTACGGCCCTCCTCATGGGCAAGAAGCCCGACATCGTAAACCACCCAGTATGCGTGGACTGCAAGATGGCCGGGAATATCTGCGTCTTCGAGAAGGGCGGCCACTGCCTGGGCCCGGTCTCAAGGGGCGGCTGCGACTCCATATGCGTAACCTACGGCACATGGTGCTGGGGATGCAGGGGGCCGGTCGACAACCCCAATACGGATTCGCACAGGGAGACGCTCGAAAGGTACGGGCTTACGGCCGAAGCGGTCGCGAAGAAGTTCGCGCTCTACGGCGAGTGCGGGTCAGGTCGAAAGTGCTGACAGCGAAACCCAATCAATTCAAGGAAAGCAATAGATGAAAAGAGATCTCAATATAAAGGTACACGAGATAACCAGGGTCGAGGGGCACGGCAACATCGTCATCGACGTGAAGAAGGGCGTCATAAAGGAGCTTAAGCTCGAGATAATCGAGTCGCCAAGGTTCTTCGAGATGATGCTCCGCGGAAGGCGCTATGACGAGGCCCAGCACATAATGGCCCGCATATGCGGCATCTGCGCCGTAAGCCACACCTCGGCCTCGCTTCGCGCCATAGAGGACGCCATGGACATAAGGATATCCAGTCAGGCATCCCTTTTAAGAAAGCTCGCCTTCGACGGCGAGATGCTCCAGAGCCACATACTCCACATATTCTTCCTCGTGCTTCCGGACCTCGCGGGGGTCGGCTCGATAGTGCCTCTCCTCGCTTCTCATCCGGAGATGGCGAAGACCGGGCTTGAGCTTAAGAGGCTCGCCAACGAGATATGCGAGACGGTCGGGGGCCGCCACATACACCCCATTTCCCTCTTCCCGGGCGGGGTCGTCTTCACGCCGAAGCCGGCGGACCTTAAGAAGCTCAAGAGGGAGCTTGAGGCCTCTTTCTCCGGCCTCGAGGCTGCGCTCGAATTCCTGGCGAACGCGAAACTCCCGGATTTTTCACTCGAGCGGGAATTCATTTCTCTTAAATCAAAAGGCGAGTACGCCTTCTACTCCGGTGAGCCTGTTTCAAGCCTCGGCAACGAGATAGACCCCAAATGTTTCACCGACGAGGTAAAAGAGTACGTTGTCGAGCACTCGAGCGCAAAGCACGCGCGCTCGTCCAAAGGCACTTACATGGTCGGGGCCCTTGCGAGAATCAATAACAATCGTCGCCAGCTAGGCCCAAGGGCCAAAGACGCGCTCAAGGCCTCGGGCATGAAGCTCCCCTGCCACAACCCCTTCATGAACAACATGGCGCAGCTTATCGAGTGCTTCCATGCAACCGAAGAGGCCATAGGCTTCATAGACGAGCTTCTGGAGCTCGGGCCGAAACCGGAGCCGCTCGCAAAGCCTGAGGGATACGGCAGGGGCGTCGGCATCGTCGAGGCGCCCAGGGGCACGCTCTACCACGAGTACGAGATAAACAGGGACGGCCTGATCGAGAGCTCGGTCTGCATAATCCCCACCGCGCAGAACCTGCGCTCCATTGAGGACGACCTCCGTGCCTTTGTGCCTACAGTGCTTGACAGGCCCAAGGCAGAGATAACCAAAGGCGTAGAGACCCTGGTCAGGGCTTACGACCCGTGCATATCCTGCTCTGCCCATATAATGGACGTAAGTTTCCTGGACTAAAAGCAAGCCGCACTTCGGTGCCGGCCCAAAGCTGGCCGGCACCGTATCCGCCCCCCCATTTCTCACACCCAAGCCATTGATTTGCCTACGTTTTACAGCCCTACTCGGACTTGACAGTCTTTCGGGAAAGGACTATATTTAAATTAGGCCTAGTTGTGACAGGTGAGATAAGGCGGTTTAAGGCGGGAGGTGATATTATGGCAGATCTGAGGAAATGGGAGCCCTTAAGGGAGCTTGCGAACATCCAGAAGGACATGGACGACCTCTTCACTAGGTTCTTCGGCGGGTTTACGCCCAGGGGCCTTTTCAGGAGGGAATTCAGGGGCGAATGGTATCCCCTCGTTGACAGCTACATGAAGGACAACACGTTTGTAGTCCGCGCCGATATCCCCGGAGTGGACCCCAAGGATGTCGACATCTCGGTCACCGGCAACGTCCTTACGATCAAGGGCGAGAGGAAGGCCGAAGTTGAGGAGAAGAAAGAGGGCTACCTCTTCCATGAGACCACGTTCGGCTCCTTCGAGAGGTCGATCACGCTTCCCGAAGGCGTAGAGACCGCGAAGATCCACGCTGGCTACAGGAACGGCGTCATCGAGATAACGATGCCCGCGAAGGCAGAGGCCCTTCCGAGAAAGGTCAAGATAGAGGTCGAGGAAGGCAAGAAAGCCGCTTAAAAAACAAGTTCACCAAAAGCCGCCCTATCTCATAAAAAAAGACCCGGGCCAGCGGTCCGGGTCTCGTATTTTTACCTTCTCAAAACCAGCTTACCAGTTCTCCTCCAGCAGCTCAAAGTGCGCCTGCGGGTGGTCGCATGCGGGGCACTTGGACGGCGCGCCGGGGGATTCGTGTATGTAGCCGCAGTTCCGGCACCTCCACTTTACGGATGAATCGCGCTTGAAGATGCGGCCTTTCTCGATATTTTCAAGAAGGCCCAGGTAGCGCTTCTCGTGCTGCTTCTCGGCGACTGCTATGGCCCTGAAAACCGACGCTACTAGAGGGAAGCCCTCTTCCAGGGCAGTCTTGGCGAACTCCGGGTACATTACCTCATGCTCGTGGTTCTCGCCCTCTGCGGCCGCCTTGAGGTTGGCCGCTGTTTCGCCTATCACGCCAGCCGGGAAGACGGCAATGACCTCCACGTCCCCGCCTTCAAGGAACTTGAAAAGCCTCTTCGCGTGCTCCTTTTCGTTGTCGGCGGTCTCGGTAAAGAGCCATGATATCTGCTCATACCCTTCCTTCTTCGCCTGCGATGCGAAGTAAGTGTACCTGTTACGGGCCTGCGATTCCCCCGAGAAGGCCGCGAGCAGGTTCTTTTCGGTCTTCGTACCCTTTATGCTCTTCATCCACACACCTCAAAATTAGTTTTTTTGAACCCACATTATACTTGAGGCTGCCTCTAAAAATCAGTATCTTTTTTCTGAAGTCAAGCAAGGGCGGAAATAAAAAGCGGTGCATATATGCAAATATGTGAATGTGAGCATTTTTATTTCCGCCCTGACACATAGGTCAGGAAAAAGAGCTATTTTAAGAGGCGGCCCTGAAAACGCAGTCCGTCCGAAGCCTTATTATTTGCCAGGGCAATCCCTCTTGTGATATTTTATATGACGAACCCGGAATGTTCGGGAGTGCGCCGCGCCTGGTCAGGCTGAATCATTCAGGGCAGGAACCAACAGGCTGCTCTCTTGAGCCTTTCAAGAATAAACGGGGGTGCTTTTGTGCTCGACAGCCTTCTTCATGAGACATTTTTCGGAAACACCGTCCTCACTTACATCGTCGTGGCGGGCGCAATCCTCCTCGGCCTCGTTATCGTAAAGATAGGAACCGCCGTTACAAGGAAGGCCCTTCACAACATCGTTTCGAGGACGGATTCCAGGCTCGACGACTTTCTGATAAATGTGCTCCACAGGAATATCACTCCGCTCCTCTATTACGGCGTATTCTATATCGCCACCCGGAGCCTTGCGCTCCCTGCCGCAGTTTCCAGATCGCTTGAAGTACTAGGCATTATACTCCTCACCTTCCTGAGTATCCGCCTTATAGGCTCGGTCATCGTCCACGCGTTTGAGGCCTTCTGGCTTAAAGACCTCGACCCTGAAAAACAGCGAAGCTTCAAAGGGATAATACCGGCGCTTAAGGTCGTCGTATGGGGCATCGGCATCGTCTTTCTCCTCGACAACCTCGGTTTCGAAATCTCGGCCGTCATAGCCGGACTCGGCATCGGAGGCATAGCCGTGGCCCTGGCCGCGCAGTCGGTCCTCGGAGACCTCTTCAGCTATTTCTCCATACTCATGGACCGCCCCTTCGAGACCGGCGACTTCATCGTGCTCGGACCGGACCACCTCGGCACCGTCGAGCACATAGGGATAAAGACGACGCGGATAAGAAGCCTGAGCGGCGAGCAGATAATACTCTCGAACTCGGACCTCACCAACTCGCGCATAAGGAACTTCAAGAGGATGGAAAGGAGGAGGATCCTTTTCAAGATCGGGGTCACGTACCAGACCCCGCCGGAGAAGCTCAAGGCCATACCCGGGGTCATAAGGGATATCGTCAACGGCACCGATTGCGCCGTCTTCGACAGGTCGCATTTTTCGAGCTACGGGGACTTCAGCCTGAACTTCGAGACCGTATACTTCGTTCAATCGAGCGACTTCAACAAATATATGGATATACATCAGGCCATTAACCTGTCAATATACGAAAAGTTTCAGGAGATGGGCATTGAGTTCGCGTACCCGACCCAGACCCTGTACATCGAAAAATCTAATCCCCCGGCGCAGCCGGCGTTCAGTTGATATAAAAAAAGGGCCCTTCAAGGCCCTTGCCATTCGCGTCTGTAGAACCAGGACGTCCTATGTGAATTCAGGCTCCGCCCTCCTCGATCATCTCCTTCAGTATGATCCTGTGGCAGACCGCCTCCTCCCTGCACGTGCAAAGAAGGGTGGCCTTTTTCTCTCCGCTCTCAATGACGGCTTTCTCAAGCTCATCCAGGAGCTTCTGTTTACCCTCGTCCCTGAACTCCTTTTCGAATCTTTTCCTGAACTCGTCCCATTCGAGCGCGCCCTTTTTCCAGTCCTTTATGAGTTCCGTTGAAGGCCCGAGCCCTCTTATCCAGAGGTCGGCCCTTTCTCTTTTAACGCCCCTCGGCCAGTATCTCGTGACCAGCACCCTGAGGCCGTCTGTTTCGTCCTCCTTATCGTATACGCTTTTGGTCTTCACTGAAATCTTCTTCCTCAAGAGCAGGACCTCCTGGCAGGACCGCGCCATCCGGTCCGATTTTCTCACTGTGTGGAAGGAAAAGTCAACCTTGGGGGACTGGGGAGAGGGAAGGATTTCCGGTCCGAATAAATTTTCTGTCTACGAAACGAAAGGGGCGCCCTGCCGCTTAAGCGCTGCACTTGCCGCCTGCAGGGCAGTGTGGTGTTTATTTCCCGCCGTTTCCCTTCGCGTACGCCTTCACATAGGCCGCAAGGGCCGTCATTTCCCGCGAGTTCCACCGGAGCGGCTCGCCTTTCATCGGAAAAGTCATGCAGAAGTTTATCATCTGGTCGAGCGTCAATATATCGTTCGCCATCTCGATGCGCCTGGGGTAAGGCTCGGCCCTCAAGTCCTTTCCGTCAGGATGGCATGTCGAGCAGGATACCCCGGCGGTACCGAGGCTGGTGTCTTTCCAGAGCCTGTCCGCCGTTTCCATGAGGGCATCCATGTTGTGGATCGGGTCCTCCCTTATCATCTTCGGCTCTTCGGCGGTATTCGCGTATTGGCTAACTGCGAAGACAAGGAAAAACATGCTGAGAAAGGCCAGGACATTACGGCACATGGGCATACCTCCTTGATTTTGGAAGACTACCTTCCTTTTATCTCTTTTCCTGGCCCTCATTTCCTTCCGGCTTCAGCCCCTTCCGGTCGAGGCGCGCCTTAAGCTCCTGTATCTCGTCCTCGGAATAGAACTTCCTCCCGCTTATCATGCTCGATACGAGGCCCCTTCTCTCGAAGATATCGTGCCAGGCGAGCGCGGTGAAGTGGGCCAGGACGAAGATCACTATGAATACGGCACCGGCAACGTGAAGCCCCTCGAACCATTCAGGGGGCCATGCGGCAGCGCCTTCGAGGGCGGCATGATTGTGGTTGTGCTCGTGCTCCGCGGAATGGAAAAAGAACATGGAAAGGCCTGTCGTGGCCTGAGAAAGAAAGACTATGAAGAGCAAAGTATCCCATGCCCCGGCTACCGGGTTGTGCGTAAGATAAAGCGGTGCCTTGCCCTTGAAACCGGAGAGATAGTATTTGAGGGTGGCCGAAAAGAGCGCGAACTGCTCTCTCGTATGCGGGAGGACATCCTTCCATCTCGCGGCAGGGGGGCCGCTGAAGAGGAAAACTGCCCTTGCCACGACTCCGAATGTAAAAAACGCCCCTATTGTCGCATGGACGCTCAGCACCGAGCCGAAGGCCCGGTCAGAAAGGCCCAGGTATTCGGCAAAAAAGAGGAACGCGCCGAGCGGTATGAGGATAAGCACCGAAAAGGCGTTTATCCAGTGAATGACCCTCAGTCCCCTGGGCCAGACGGCGACCTGGCGAAACCTCATTGCCTTACTACCTTAAGGCTCAAGTATCCTATACCCATAAAGAGCATCATCGCTATAAGGATTAGAGCGCCGACCGGCATTATCGCCGCTGCCGGAGGCAGCAGCCCCATTGCCGCAAGGCAGAGGGTTCCGGAACGGAGAAGAGCCCCCGCTATCATCAGGTACGAGACCGTGTTTGCGACCCATTCGACAAAAGGCAGCCTTGTGATGAGCCAGCCCGCCCCTATGTTCAACAGCGCGTCGATATTCGCCTGCACCAGCGCGGACTCGAACGCCTCTCCGGTCTCGGCAGGCCTTGAGGCGAGATACAGAACGATTGTGAGTAGGAGATACAGGAAACCGAAGGCAATGTTTCTCTTTCCCGCCATAGGATGCACCGCTCGTGTTGGGGGGTTGTAATGATTGCGCGGCCCTCCGGCGCTATGCCGAATGATAAAAGTCTATCACCAAACGCTACCCTGTCAAGAAAGCCGCCGTACCCTCAGCCAGTTCTGGATACTAACAACATCTCCTCGATCTTGCCGTTCAAGACACCAGTAATATGCGGAGCCCCGTTCACGTTTACGCGGCTGTACCTTACGCTGTTTATGAAAATGGCGCGCCCAGCGGCCGGGCCAGCGACATCGCACGTAACGGGCTTTACCGCGAACCTCTCCTGGCATGCTCCGGCCAGGTCAAGAAAAAGGCTGCCATCCTCTTTTTTCGCGTTTTCACGTGGCAAGAGAACCCCCTTTTACGGGCGGCGAGAGCCTTTTCGAGGCGTGCTATAAAACTTGCAGATGTACGGATTTACTGAGGAAAGACCGATCCCGGTGCGGACTGATACGGGTCGTATGGCTTCTTCTGTCGTTTTTTTACGGCTTGTCTATAACGCGGAGAGTCCTGATGCGGGGCTTATCCTTGACCTGAAATATTCGATTGATTTCAGGAGGCCGTCTTCGAGGCCCACGAGCGGCCGCCAGCCGAGAGACTCCTTTGCGAGCGTAATGTCGGGCCTCCTCTGGACCGGATCATCGGGCGGAAGCTCCTTGTAGACTATAGTCGAGCTGCTCGAAGTAAGCTTCTTTACCATGTTGGCGAGCTCAAGCACGGTGAACTCACCGGGGTTTCCGAGGTTCACAGGCCCTATAACGCCGTCATTCTCCATCATCTTTATGAGCCCGTCCACCAGGTCGTCAACATAGCAGAATGAGCGCGTCTGCGAGCCGTCGCCGTAGACTGTCATGTCCATGCCCCGGAGGGCCTGTACGATGAAGTTGCTTACCACCCTGCCGTCGTTCTCCAGCATCCTGGGGCCGTACGTGTTGAATATCCTGACGACGCGTATGTCCACGCCGTTCTGCCTGTGGTAGGCGAACATGAGCGATTCGGCGCACCTCTTGCCCTCGTCGTAGCAGGCCCGGAAACCTATGGGGTTCGCGTTCCCCCAGTAGCTCTCGGGCTGGGGGTGCACCTTGGGGTCGCCGTAGACCTCGGAGGTCGAGGCCTGGAGTATCCTTGCCCTCACCCTCTTGGCTAGTCCCAGCATATTGAGCGCACCCATTATATTGGTCTTTATCGTCTTTACGGGGTTGTACTGGTAGTGGACCGGCGAGGCCGGGCAGGCGAGGTTATATATCTGGTCTACCTCAAGGAGAACGGGCTCGATGACGTCGTGGCGGATGACCTCGAAACCGGGATTGTCAAGGAGGTGCGAGATGTTCTCCTTCCTGCCCGTGAAGAAGTTATCAAGGCAGATGACCTCGTTTCCGTCCCTGAGGAGCCTCTCGCAGAGGTGCGAGCCTATGAACCCGGCGCCGCCGGTAACGAGTATCCTTTTCAACGGCTTCCTCCTTATTTACGATTCCCCTGGCCGTAAAACCCCGCTATCGCGGCTACTACATTCTTCTGCTGAGGCAGCGTAAGCTCGGGATATATGGGGAGCGCAAGCACCTCTTTTGCCGCCGCCTCGGATACTGGGAAGTCGCCTCTCTTGTATCCGAGCCCCTTGAAGCACTTCTGGAGATGGAGCGGAAGCGGATAGTATATCTCGCTCCCTATGCCTGCGGCGGAAAGATGGACCCTGAGCTCGTCTCTTTTCTTGACCCTTATGACGTACTGGTTGTAGACCGAGCGGTTGCCTTCCTGGATAAACGGCGTGCTCAATACGCCCTTTATCGCCGCTCTTCCGAAAAGCCTGTCATAGCGTTCAGCGTTTTTCGCCCTTCCCCCGGCCCATGAATCGAGGTACTTGAGTTTCACCCGGAGGACCGCCGCCTGTATCTCGTCGAGCCTGCTATTGAGGCCGACTTCGTCGTGGTAGTACCGGACGCGGCTCCCGTGGACTCGTAGCATCTTAAGCCTCTCGGCGAGCTTCGCGTCGTTCGTCGTGACCATGCCGCCGTCGCCGAAGCACCCGAGGTTCTTCGTGGGGTAGAAGGAGAGGCATCCCATGTGGCCTATTGAGCCCGCCCTCTTTCCCTTGTATTCCGCGCCTATGGACTGCGCCGCGTCCTCTATGACAGCCACCCCGTGCTTCCGGGCGGCCTTCATTATCGGGTCCATGTCCGCGCACTGCCCATAGAGATGGACCGGTATAACGGCCTTTATGCCCTTCCCGCGCTTTTTAAGGAGCGCCTCGAACTTCCCGGTGTCTATATTGTAGGTCTCCGGGTCTATGTCCACAAAGACCGGGATTGCCCCGAGCCTCGCTATCGACCCGGCTGTCGCGAAGAACGTGAAAGGGGTCGTGGCGACCAGGTCGCCCGCCTTTACTCCGGCGGCCATGAGGGCCAGGAGCAACGCCTCTGTCCCGGAGGCCACGCCCACCGCGAACTTCGCGCCGCAGTACGCGGCTATTTCCGATTCAAGCCCCGAGACATGCTTCCCGAGCACGTAATGCTGAGAGTCGCAGACTGCCTTTACTTCCCGGAGCACCTCTTTTCTTATCTTACGGTACTGCGCGGCCAGATCCAACAACTGAACTTTCACGGAATACGGCTCCTCACTAAAGTATTATACTGCCCGTAAATATCCTGTCAAATGCCATTAAAAAAGCCCCCTCAGGGGCTTTAAGCTCCGGGCGGCTTTTTCCCCAGGCTTTTCCGTACCTTGTCTACTATGCCGTTTATGAAGGCCCCTGACTCCTCGGTGCCGTAGAGTTTAGCGAGCTCGACCGCCTCGTCTATGGCGACCTTATAAGGCACGTCTTCGGAGTACATGAGCTCGTAGACCGCGATCCGGAGGATATTCCTGTCCACAACGGCCATGCGCTCGACGGTCCAGTTTTCGGAATGCTTTTCGATTACGTAGTCGATCTCGTCCCGTTTCGCGGCTATGCCGCTTACGAGGGTTTCGCAGTACCGCCTTGCCTCGGTGCCCGCGACAAGGGAGTCAAACTCAAGCAGGTCCTCTCCGGCCCTGCCCTCCGAGATGTCGGTCTTATAGAGTATCTGAAGGGCGGTCTCCCGCGCCTTTCGCCTTACGCTCATCCGGGGCGCTTACTTCCTTTTCCCGATGGTCTTCAAGAGGTTGGCCATCTCGATGGCCGTGAGCGCCGCGTCCCTGCCCTTGTTCCCGGATTTGGTGCCGGCCCGTTCTATGGCCTGTTCGAGGTTGTCGGCGGTGACGACGCCGAAGGCGACGGGTGTTTCGAAATCCAGGGCCACCTTTGCGATGCCCTTTGCCGCCTCGCCTGCGACATAGTCGAAATGGGGGGTAGCGCCCCTGATGACGCAGCCGAGGCATAGTATGGCGTCATAGCGGCCGCTCGAGGCGAGGGTCTTGGCCGCTACCGGCATCTCGAAAGAGCCCGGCACCTTGACGACGTCTATGTCGCTATCGGATGCGCCGCTACGGAGGAGCGTGTCTACAGCGCCGTCAAGGAGCCTTTCGCTTATGAAATCGTTGAACCTTCCCAGGACCACGGCGACCTTGAGCCCCTTGGCGCTCAGGTTCCCCTCTATTACCCTCGGCATAGACCCTCCTTAAGGGAGTTCTTTGAAGCCTGTTAATATACACCGGACCTCGCCCGGTATCAACGCATATTTGGATGGATTACTTGAAGGGCTCTGACGGACCTGCCCCGGCGCCTGCCTCGACCTCGGCTTCGGCGTCGAGGTTGGATATGAGGTGCCCGAGCTTGTCCTTCTTGACCCTTAGGTACTTGACGTTCCTGCTGTGCGGCACCGACTCTATGGGGACCCTCTCGACTATCTCCAGTCCGAAGCCTTCGAGCCCCTTTATCTTCTTCGGGTTGTTCGTGAGTATCCGCATCTTCCCCACGCCGAGGTCCCGGAGTATCTGCGCGCCCAGGCCGTAGTCCCTCAAATCCGCCTTGAATCCGAGCTTCTCGTTGGCCTCGACCGTATCGAGCCCCTTGTCCTGGAGCGCGTAGGCCTTTATCTTGTTTACGAGGCCGATGCCCCTGCCTTCCTGGTGCATATAGAGAAGGATGCCTTTACCCTCCTTCTCTATCATCTTCATGGCGCTCTTAAGCTGCTCGCCGCAGTCGCACCGCTCGCTCCCGAAGACGTCGCCCGTGAGGCACTCGGAATGGACGCGCACAAGGACGGGCTCATCCGGCGTTATCTCCCCCTTTACGAGGGCCAGGTGCTCGTGAGTATCGACGTCGTTAGTGTAGACGACCGCAGTCCACTCGCCGGCGTGCCTGGTGGGGACTGTCGCCTCCGCCGCGCGGGTAACGAGCCTGTCGCGCTTGAGCCTGTATTCGATTATGTCGGCTATGGTGACGATCATGAGCCCGTGCTCTTTCGCGAAGGCCTCCAGGTCCTTCATCCGGGCCATTGTGCCGTCCTCGTTCATTATCTCGCAGATGACGCCAGCTGGCTTAAGGCCCGCAAGGCGGGAGAGGTCGACCGAGCCCTCTGTCTGGCCGGTCCGGACGAGCACGCCGCCCGTTTTTGCCCTCAAGGGGAATATGTGCCCGGGGCGGACAAGGTCGCCGGGCCCGGCGTTGTCGTCAACGCAGGCCAATATGGTTTTCGCCCTGTCTGACGCGGAAATGCCGGTAGTTACGTTGTCCCTCGCATCGACTGAAACCGTGAAGGCGGTCCTGAAAAGGGATGTGTTGTCGTCCACCATGGGCGGAAGGGCGAGGAGGTCGGCCCTCTCCTCGGTTAACGTCACGCAGATGAGGCCGCGCGCGTGCCTGGCCATGAAGTTCACGGCCTCGGGCGTTATCATCTCGGCGGCCATGCAGAGGTCGCCCTCGTTCTCCCTGTCCTCGTCGTCGACGAGGATGACCATCCTGCCTTCCCTTATGGCTTTTAAAGCCTCTTCTATCCTCTTTATCGACATGTGTCAGACCTTCGTGCCGAATCCGTGCTCCGAAAGGAACTCCTCGGTTATGCGGCTCTCTTTTTTGTTGAAAAACTTCTCTACGTACTTGCCTATGATGTCGGTCTCAATATTTACTCTCGAACCCTCTCGCTTTGAAAGCAGGGTCGTTTTGACTAGCGTATGCGGGATTATCGCTATCCTCACGCATCCCGGGCCGAGGTCGGCTATTGTCAAGCTTATGCCGTCGATTGATATGGAGCCTTTCTTTACGACCTGGGCCATTAGCTCCGGCGGGACAGCTATTTCGAGATCCAGGTAATCGCCGCTCCGGGCCATTTTTTTGATAGACCCGACCCCGTCGATGTGGCCTGTAACGAGGTGGCCGCCAAGCGGCCTTGTAAGCGTCAAAGCCCTCTCGATATTGACCTTGCTTCCGGCGATAAGCCCGCCCAGCGTGGTCACCCGAAGTGTCTCTTCGCTTACGTCGGCGCTGAAAGCATTCCCGGAAAAACCGGCCGCCGTGAGGCAGGCCCCGTCTACCGAGATGGAATCCCCTTCCCTCAGCTCGTTCAAGGGGAGCGCGGTCTCAACCGTTATTCTACCAAAAGGCCCTTTTTTTTCAATATGTTTAACCGTGCCTACGTCTTCTATGATACCAGTGAACATATACCCTACCCCTCTTTCCAGGCCGGATATCCTTCGACGACAACGCCGCCGTCAATGGCCTTGGCAGTCACCCTCTCGAGCCTGGGGGCCTTTGCAAGCCCTTTCAGCCCGATTGAAGCGACCGAGGGCTTCCCGTCGCCGCCTATGATGACAGGGCCGTAGAAAAGGACATACTTATCGACCAGGCCTGCCTGTATGAGCGAGGAGGCAAGCTCGCCGCCGCCCTCGACCAGCACGCTCGTTATCTCCCGTTTTCCGAGCTCCCGGAGGACGTTCTTTACGGAAACCCCTTTTCCTGAGGCTGCGACCCTTACCACTTGAGCCCCGTTCTCCCGGGCCTTTTTAATCCGCAAAGACGAGGCCCTGGAAGTCACAAAGAATATGAGCCGGGCCTTGCCCTCCTTTACGCCATTATAGACGCTTGCCGTGGACGGGGTGAGAAGGTTGCTATCGAGGACCACCCTTATCGGGTCCCTTCCCTTCGCGAGCCTTACCGTAAGCTCCGGGTCGTCCCTCTCTACAGTCCTTCTCCCGACCATTACAGCGTCGTTCACGGAACGGAGGCTATGGACGCGCTTACGGGCAAGCGGCCCCGTTATCCATCTGGACTCGCCTGTGGAGGTTGCTATGCGGCCGTCGAGGGAGGACGCGAGCTTCAGCGTTACGAACGGAGTGCGGCTGCGGATATAGCTCGTGTAGGCTTCGTTAACGGCCATGCATTCCTCTTCGAGGACGCCGGAGACGACCTCTATGCCGGCCTTCCTTAAGCTCCTCGCCCCTTTTCCGCTCACTTGCGGATTGGGGTCGAGCGCCCCTATGACCACCTTCCTTACGCCTGAGCGTATCAGGGCCTCGGTGCAGGGCGGGGTCCTGCCGTAATGGCAACAGGGCTCGAGCGTCACGTACATGACGGCATTTTTGAGGTCCCCTGCGGCCCCTGAAAGGGCCTCTATCTCGGCATGGGGCAGGCCTGCCTTCCGGTGCCAGCCTGAGGAGATTATCCGGCCGCTCCTTACTATTACAGCGCCGACCGCGGGGTTGGGGCTGGTCCTGCCGAGTCCCTTGCGGGCGAATTTGAGCGCAGCGCGCATGAAATCCTCATGCCGCGCCATCAGGTCCTTTTCTTCACTTCAAGGAGGTCCTTCAATTCATGCATGAACTCGTTTATGTCCCTGAAGTCCCTGTAGACCGAGGCGAACCTCACGTATGCGACCTCGTCGAGCCCCTTCAATTCCTCCATCACGGCCTCGCCGATAGACGAGCTCGGGATCTCCCTCTCGCCGGAATCTATGAACCTGGTCTCGAGCCGGGCGACCGCCTTCTCTATCTCATCGAGGCTTACGGGCCTCTTCTCGCAGGCCTTCATTATGCCGTTCAGTATCTTTGTCCGGTCGAATATCTCGCGCCTGCCGTCCTTCTTTGCGACGAGCGGGAGCGCCTCCTCGACCCTTTCATAGGTCGTGAACCTCTTGGCGCAGCTAAGGCACTCCCTCCGCCTCCGGGTGGTGCTGCCGTCCTGTGAAAGGCGGGAATCTATGACCTTGTCCTCAAGGAAACCGCAAAATGGGCATTTCATAACCTTGAAATCATATCAGAATAAAATCCCGGATTACAAGAGGGAAAATAAGAGGAAATAGCTGTGTTGGGATAAAAATGGGCCTGCCTTATGGCAAGGCGCTGGGCAGTCGTAATACAAAGGCTATCGTATAAATTTTGTGAAGCTCCTTAACCGCAAAATAAAAAAGCCCCCTGTAAGGGGGCTTTTCCATTCGTAGAGGTTTGCGAGAGGCTTACTTTGCGCCGAGCACCGCGTCCTTGCAGGCCTTGGCCACCCTGAACTTCACGACCCTCTTGGCCGGTATCTTTATGGCAGCGCCGGTCTGGGGGTTCCTGCCGGTCCTTGCCTTCCTCTTCACGAGAACGAGCTTGCCTATTCCGGGTATAGTGAAGGAGTTCTTGGCCTCTTTGTAGGAAAGCTGCGCGAGGGTGTTGATCATCTCGCTTGCGAGCTTTTTCGTCACACCGACTTTTTTGGAGATTGAATCAGCGATCTGAGACTTGGTTAACGGCTTTCCCATCTGAACCTCCTATTGTGTTTTGAAAGTTTGAATATAACGCCGCATAGAGCTCCAAGCGGGTCATACCTCATGTGCGGTTTAGTATTCATACAATTTTTTTCAAACCATTGCAAGCTAAAAAATGAGGAGAAATGTAATTTCTCGAACCTGTTCATCATGCTCCTTCCTGGTTTCATCACGATGCCGCCGCGCGAATTTTCGATTGACAGTGAATTGCCGGAGTGTTATTTATATATATCTGTCTTCGAGGAAAAACAAAGTTTGGGGCAGTAGCTCAGCTGGGAGAGCGCAAGGCTGGCAGTCTTGAGGTCAGGGGTTCGATCCCCCTCTGCTCCACCAGGAAAAAGGAGCCATGGCAAAAGCCATGGCTCCTTTCTTTTTGAGCAGTTCCGCATGGGTTTGTGAACTTACCCCGGCTCTGCCGTACATGACTTCCTCTTGATTTAAGGCCTGCCCTCTAATATTTTTTTCCGCCTGCCTCAATCTGTAATCAATCCGTAACCTGAAAATCCTATAATCCTCTTAATGAGAGACACGGAAAAGATATTCGTAATCCGGATCTACCGCCAGGACAGGAAGAACCCTTCCGAGGCCGTAGGCATCATCGAGGACAGCTTGCGCGGAAAAAAGCGGGTTTTCAGGACCCTTGACGAGCTTGTCTCCATACTCTCCGGAAAGCGGGTGAAAGGCGTCCGGAAGGCAAAGGACATCCCCTGAGCTTCTTTATGAAGACCGTGCTTTATTATCAACCGGCCATTGCAGTTCCGGAATCGAGAGCGCCGCGGCAAGGCATCCTGAGAGATGAAAAATATACTCATGAAACTGAAAACGAACTCCGAGGACCTCAGAAACGACGAAATACTCGAGGTCATCTTCAGGCTCGCCGGCACCGGAGGCGACCCTAGGGCCAAGGCAGAATCCATTATGAAAAAGATGGGCGGCCCTCTGGGGGTCTTCGGCGCATCCTTCAAGCAGCTTATCGAAATAGGCGGGATAGAGGAGAAACCGGCGTTCCTGATACTGGCTGCAAGGAGCATCGCGTCAGGCCTCTTGAAGGAAAAAGTCGCCGGAAGGGACGCGATAAGGTGCAAAAAGGACGTCCTTGACTATCTAAAACTCCGCCTTTTCGGCGAAAAGGTCGAGAAGTTCGTGGCGATATACATGAATTCGAAAAACGAGGTCCTTGCAATCGAAACGCTCCACGAAGGGACAGTCAACAGGACCGCCATATATCCGAGAAAGGTGATCGAGCGCGCCTTTCTGCATAACGCGCGCTCGGCGGTTTTCGCCCACAACCATCCGAGCGGCAATCCGGCTCCGTCCGCCGAGGACAGGCACCTCATAAGGGAACTCGACAGGGCCTCCCTTGCCGTGGACCTGATAGTGCACGACCATCTTATTATAGGGGACAACCGCCACTTCAGCGCCAGGGATAACGGTTGGATACTCGGCTGTGCGCCCGCCCTTCCGAGCGCGGCGGAATAGCACTTTTATCAGATGCTGGACTTTGCTGGCGTCCTCTAATTTTCATATAGTCAAACCCCCGCGCCCCGAGCAAATCCAATAGACTTCCCTCAGGGTTTCTGATATATTCCACGGTATATTGACGCTATGAATCTCCAGTAAACACTGCTTCCCGCCGTGCAGGCGGAATTCTTTGCTTATGTCCAGGTATATGACAAAGCCATTCCTTGCCTTTTTTCTGACTATCCTGTTCCTACTGCCGGCCCCAATGCAGGCCGCCACTCTGCATGTCCCTGGCGACTACAGATCCATACAGGAGGCCGTGGACGCTGCGGCGCCGTCCGACGCCGTAGTCGTCAAAGACGGCGTATACATCGAGAACGTCGAAATAATGAAACCCCTCACACTCAGCTCCAGTAACGGCCCGGCAGCCGTTCTTATCCAGGCTGAGAGGCCGGACCTTCCCGCCATAAAGGTATCCGGCACATCGGATGTGACCATCGCAGGGGTCTCCGGCACAGGTTCGAAAGCCGCAGGCATACTCGTTTCCGGGTCTTCCAATGTGACCGTAACCGGGAACGTCTTCACCAAAAACGGGACCGGCATAATGCTCTCGGGCACGAGCCGCTCGGTAGTCAGCTGGAACGAATCCAGCTCCAACGCCCAGTACGGGCTTTACATGGAAAAGTCGGATGAAAACAGGGTCGTGTCGAACAGCTCGACCCTCAACAAGGACAAGGGTTTTTTCATAAGCTATTCGAACGGGAACGAGATATCAGGAAACGAGGTCAACCTGAATACGTGGGACGGCATCATGGTCTTTTCCTCGAACAACAACAGGATAACCGGGAACAAGACCCTGAGGAACACCTACGGCATAGTGGTGAGCGAGTCGAAAGGCAACGAGCTGGAAGAGAATACTACCCTCCCCAACCTCTTCCTGATACTCCCGATAGTGCTTATATATTTAGGGATAGTCTCATATCTGGCCCAGAAGAACATCCTGAAGGCCGTATACAAGGAATAAGGGCATGGAAGAAATTTTCGAACTGTTCGAAGCTTTCACGAACATCTCAACGCTCCTGGCGAGCATCGGGATGGTCCTCGCTACAACGAGCTTCATAAGCGGGCTCCAGATGGTGAAAGGCAAGGGCAAGGTGGAGAAGAAGATACACAAAGGAAACGGGTTTATCTCGTTCGGGATACTCCTTGTGCTCGCGGTCATGTCCTTCGCGACCTTCGGCCTGAGCCTCTGGTCCGTATCCGGCTGGACCCTCGCGTTCTTCATCATGTTCCTCAAGCACAAGATAGTCCACGCAAAGAGCCGGAGGGCCTTCAAATACGTAAGCTGGCTCGGAGCCTCTCTCATCTGCATGTGGCTGTACGTGGTCTATATCCATATACCGCTCTAGCGCGGTCTCAACAAAAAAGGGGCAGCGATAAAAATCGCTGCCCCTTAAGCCCATGCCATTTCAGTCAATGGCAAACTCTAAAAATTGGAGATTTTTCACCAAATCAAGGAAGGCCGGGAATAAAAAGCGGAGCATATATGACAATATGTGAGCATTTTTATTCCCGGCCTGACACAGAGTCCGGGGAAAAGATCAGTTTTTAGAGCTTGCCCGACGTCAGTGGTTGCAGCAGGTATCGCAGCCCGCCTCCCTCACCACCGAGACCTGCTCGTCGTACTGGGCCTGTATGGCGGCCCTCTTCGGATTCATCTTCCTGGCCCCCGCCTCTTCGCGAACGAACTTACTCTCGACCTCGCGCATGGCCAGGGTTATCTTTGGCCTTATCTCGTCGTTCAGGCACTTATCGACGATCTCGAAGAACTCCTGGTCCTCTTTCCTTATATGCCCCCTGAGGCTCACTATCACGGAGTCGATGATGCCGTCGTTCAGCTCGTTTATCTCGAGCGCCTCCCTGAAGTTATGGAGAAGCGAGATTATCTCCCTGTGCTCCTCCTTTATTATGTCCACCAGGGTCTCGCCGAAAGGCAGGAGCCCCTTGCTCATGCCGAAGAGGACCTCCTCCTCCTTGATGCCGGAGTGGAGCACCAGGTCGTTCTCCAGCTCCTTAGTGGAAACCCAGAGGGCGTCCAGGTCGCGCTTCTTTATGTGCTCCTCGACCTTTTCGAGGCTCCTGTTTATGGCCTTGTGCTCCTCGACCAGGATGAGGAGGGGATTATCCGAGGGGTCCAGCGCCGAGGGAGCGTCCTCTATCGGCCCCTCGCCGAGCCTCTGCATTCTTAAGACCTTGAACGGCTGCGAAAAGCCCATCCTGCAGGCGCCCTTCGGGCTCCTGAAGATGCCCTCTTCCGGGAAAGCGGCCGAAAGCTGGTTGAAGAGCTCCTCTTCAAGGCATATGATGCCTTCCCTGCAGTTCACGTAACAGGACTTGTGCTGGCACTCGTATTTTATCTCAAGCATCTGCGGAACCATTCGGACCTCCGGGTCTCGGGGAACCCCGTTCAGGCTCAGGCGTGCCCTACGTCGCCTTTTGAGGGCATTACGGGCATTCCGAACTCATCGTTGAACTTCGTTATGATGTAAAGAAGTGTCCTGTGGTTAAGTAGGAGCGCGTCGTAGAGCTTGGTCTTCGTGAGCGCGTCGTAGTAGAACTCATAGGAGAACTGCACCTGCTTCGCCACTCCGGCCTCGTCTATATTGAGGTCGTAGCTGTTCTGGAGGAAGAGGAGGTCCTTCCTTATCTCCCCGTAGAAGGCTTCCCTGTCGTTGGGGTTCATGCACTTCAGCTTCTCCATGTGCTCGTTCGCTATGCTCACTCCGTTCAGGACCACGATAAGGCCGGGGAACTCCTTGGGCTGGAGCACCCTCTGCTTCTTCATGGAGCCGAGCGGATAATCTATCTCGAAATGGAATACTGCGTTCTCGTCTTTTATTTCCTTTACGTCGTGATGGTTGTCCTCAAGCCACTTCTTGATAGCTGCGCTAGCCTGTTCCGGGGTGGTGATCTCCATTTAACAACTCTCCTCAGTATTGATTTTTCCCTGTTATTTGGGTGTATTATATCTTACTACAACCCGAGCGGGCTTGTCCATACTAAAAGGGAATTTAATGCCCTTCAAATCCGCTAAAATCCCGAAAAATCAGGGCAATAGGAAGTGGGTGAGCGCGTCAAACCGGCTGCCGGATAATTGACGCAATGATGCAAAGACGGCCCATGTCCCTCCGGTCCCCGGAACGGGAGGCCGGGGAATCAGGACCTGAGGGAAATGTTCCGGGACAGGTTCAGTTCCCGTGGGCCGCGGCGCCTTCGATCTTGAGCCCCTGGCAGACCTGGGAGCACCTCGTACAGTAAAAAGTATGGTTGAGCTCGTATTCCTTGTATACCGGGCAGATGCCGCAGATGCAATCCTTCTCCGATTTGATGCTGTCGCTTGTTCCTATCGTAGGGAAACAGTATCCGGGCATGGCGTCGCCCGCGACATAGGTGGGACAGCCCGGGCATTTGCAGTTTTTGACCACATATGCCTGTTTGCGCTCGTATTCGCTCTTGTCGATGACCATCACCCCGAAACGGTCCAGCCTGTCGTACTTGCTCATGGCAGCCTCCGTTTTTGAAATTAATGGGTAAAATAACCCCGATGGAATTATATCGGAGCGGTCCTCTGGCGTCAAACGGGCGAAATTAGCTATGGATGAATGGGGAACGGGATTACAGCCAAAGGCATTCCAAGTGTTAGAGGCCGGGAGTTTTTATTCCGGAAACCCCGTTGTTATGAAGAGCAGCCTGGAGCGGTTTTACCAGAATATTGTATAGACGTTATAGCCGATAAGCGCGAGGCCTGCCAAAAGGTTTATGCCCCTGGTCGACTCCGAGGGGGTGCGCATGAAAAGGGCATCCAGCCTGAATGCTGCAAGCGTCTTGTTGTTTATGAAAGTCGCAAATATCAGGAGGACCCCGTAGGCGATGCCTCCGATAGTCAGAGCCCAATCGAGAGAACTCACTTCCTTACCTCCTTTTCATACTTATGTTACCACATTCCCTTATAACCAGAGGACTAAATCTTAGGCAAGACCGAGGCAATTAGCGGTGTCTTAACAGAAAAAAGCATGGGGGAGGAATACACCCTCCCCCATGCTCGTAACTGCCGTCCGGCCCGGTCCAGCCGAACAGCGGCTGAGAACTGGCCAGGGCTAGTCAGCTTACTGCCAGGTGCTCTTGGCCTTATCCCACCAGGTGCCGCCCATGCTGCCCCAGTCGTACCTCTCCGCGCCCTTCCTGGTGTAGTACCACCAGTTAATGATGAAGCAGTAGAGGTAATAGGCTATAGCGCCCCAGAAGTAGGTAACGGCGCTGCCGGTCTTGGTTATGGACATGCCGACAAGGCTGGTGACGATGAACGGGCCGAAGGCCGCCCATGCCGCGGTCCAGCCGATGATCTGCGCGCCCTGGGTCGGCGAGTACGCGAAGACTATCGGGTACTGCCTGAAGGTCGCGGCGTTATTGATACCCGTCATAAGGAATATCCAGAGCATTATCCAGACGAACATCGGGAACTTCTCAAGCCCGGTAGGCGTAAGATAGCCGCCGAAAATGAGGGCCAAGCAGCCGCCGATCATGCCGAGGAAGCACCAGAACATGCCCTTGCTTCCGCCTATCTTGTCGAAGAAACCGCCTGTGATGGCGCGGGAAAGGCCGCCGATAAGGGGACCGAAGAAGGCGTACTTGAGCGGGTCCGGCGCTCCGTCGAAGCCGCCGTAGATGACCTTGATCATCATCGGGAAGGCGGCGGCATAGCCGGCGAACGAACCGAATGATCCGACGTAGGTTATGGTGCAGTTCCAGTTATGCACGCGCGCCCTGTATTTCGAGCTGAATATCTCGCCCATCTTCTTGAAGGGGCTGCCCTTGATTCCGAGCGCGGTCGGGTCTATGCTCTTGAGGAAAATGACGCTCAGGATGAAGGCAAGAATAAGGAACGGGACATACCAGAACGCGGCGTTCTGGATCCACATGTCCTTCTTTATAACCCTCTTAAGGGTCAGGTCGGTTACGACTCCCGCGTCGTTCCTCTTGATATCGACCTGCATGTTCTTGGTGGCTGCGGTCTCCTGGACCACGACGTCGCTTACCATTCCGCTTTCGTTCTTTGTTACCAGAACCGCGCTTGCAAATGCCGGGTTCTTATAGACGATATCGGTTACCACTCCGGAAGCGTCCTTCGTGACCGCAACGTCCTTGATCACGTCTATTTTAGTGAAGAGCTGGGGTGCGCCATAGGCGCCGCCGATTAGGGAGAAACCCACTATCCAGGGCGTTACGAACTGAACGACGCTGACACCGAAGTTCCCGATGCCGGCCTGTATACCCAGCGAGAGGCCCTGGAGCCTTTTGGGGAAGAATATGCTGGTCGACGGCATATAAGAGGAGAAGTCGCCGCCGCCCATGCCGCTAAGGAAACCGATTATCATGAAGGTCGTCCAGGACGTGTTGAGGTCCTGCACCGCGAAGCCGAGCCATACCATCGGAAGCAGCTTTATTATCGTCGCGATGCTTACGACCGGCCTTGTACCGAAAACCGGAATGAAGAAAGAGTGTATCAGCCTGAGAATACCGGACGCGAGGCCCGGTATGGCCGCGAGCCAGAAGAGCTCCATTGTGGTGAACTTGAAGCCTATGTTCGGAAGCCTGACGACCACGGCGCTCATGACGAACCACGTTGCGAACGAGAATATCAGCGAAAAGGTCGTTACGCTGCAGGTAGTCCATCCGATCTTGCTGCCTGTTTCGCGCCAGAACTGTTCGTTTTCCGGCTCCCATCTTGTTATTTTCGACATGCAGATTCTCCTTTATCGAATTTCAGAACAGAAGAAAACGAAGCAGAAAAAGGTATTATCACAAAAGTGCTTGCACGGCCTTCTAAAACAGCGGGCGGGCATTTCTGCCCGCCCGCCCCTGTGTTACTTGTACTGCACCACGTTCACGGTCGGTCCGCCCCTCCTGTACCACCTTACGACCTGGTAGGGCCGTACGAGGTACTTGTAGGGATTGATGACCACGAAGTGAGCGAGCCTCGAGAACGGTATCAGCGCGAAGAAGATAAGGGCGTTGAATATGTGGGCCTTGGTGATGAGGGGCAGGCCCGCAATGTACTCAACGTTGGGCTGCAGCTTGATTATCGACCAGAGATACGGCACGGCCGAGGCTGCGAACCAGTTGGAGCCCCACCTGTAGAGGATGGCGGTGCCCACGCCAGTGAGGACCTGGATAAGAAGGATTATGAGCACAAGCACGTCCCACCCGGATGTGACGGCCTTTACCCTGCTGTTCGTGAGCCTCCTGTAGATGAGGGCGAGGAGGCCGAAGAGAGCAAGAAGGCCGAATGCAAGCGCCGTGAGCTCGAGTATGTAGAGCCTCAAGGGCACAGCGTTCCAGAGAAGGATGCTCTTCGGGATGAAGAACCCGATTATGTGGCCAAGGAGCACCACTATTATGCCGTAGTGCCAGGGGAACGACCCGAAAAAGAGGGTCTTGTTCTCGAGGAACTGCGACGACTGCGAAGACCACGAGTACTTGTTGGTTCTGTATCTCCAGATTGCGCCGACGATAGCCGTCATCAACAGGATGTACGGCATCACGCCGAATAGGACGTTGTCCATTCTTAGCCTCCTTTTACGTCTTTATCTATAATTCTGTAGACGGCATTGATGAGGTGCCAGTAAAGATTCTTTCTGTTCTTCTCGAAGTTCTTCTGGAGCTTCTCCATCGCCCTTACGAGGAAGCTCTCCCGGAAGTCCTTTACGAGTTCCTCATTTTCCGTGAAGCCGAGAAAGTAGAGGATGACCGGGAGATGGTCGGGGAGTTCGCCCTTCGAATACTCATCGAGAGGGAAGCCGTTCTGCGCGTACATGCCCTTGATGGTGGCAAGGCTGCTTGATCTCCTGAAGCCGTCATAGATGTGGTATCCCATGTCCAGCGTGAAGTCGCTCGTGAGCTCGAAGGTGTAGGAGTACACCCCCCGGAGGTCGTCCAGGGGGATGTGCTCCAGGTCCTTCTGAAACTTCTTCATCTCATCGAGCGCCTCGGGAGGATATTTCTCAAACCCTTCGAGAGCCTTGATGCACTCCTCGGTCCTGAGCTTTATATCCTCTCCGGGATACTCAAGCAGCCCGGCCAGATGCGTATACAGGTGCTTCGTTGCCATCGCTTCCCTTTACCACTGCCTCGATACGATTTCCTGCTTCTTCGCGCCGAAGCCGACCGTGCCCCTCTTCTCGTACATGGTCCTGGGGTCGATGGTGGACTGCGTCTCGCGGTGGGTCTCGGGTATCACGAACCTCTCCTGGAACGTGGCGAGCGAGACGAGCTTGTATATCTCGAACGCGTCCTCAGGCGTGAGGCCTACTGAGGAAAGGGCCGCCTTCGCGGCGCTTTCGCCCACGTCGCCAACCCTCTGCTGGCGCACCCAGAGCCTTACGGCCATCTGCTTCTTCAGCGACTCGATGACCACCTGCTCGTTGCCGGCGGAAAGGAGGTTCGCCATGTACCTTACGGGTATCCTCATCTTGTCCAGCGAGTAGAAGAACTCGACGGACTCGGAGTCGAAGAGGCCGCCGTTGTCGGCCTTCGCGCTGTGGAGGACCGGAGAGAGCGGCGGCAGATAGAAGTTCATCGGCACCGTCCTGAACTCCGGATGGTTCGGGAGCGCTATCCTCCACTTCTTGAAGAGGTTGTAGGCCGGCGAGTTCTGGGCTGCGACTATCCAGTTCTCGTCGATGCCCTGCTTCTTGGCCTCTTCGATGACCCTCGGGTCGTTCGGGTCGAGGATTATGTCCCTCATCGCGTCCACGAGCCTCTCGTCCGGGGTCTTCGCGACTTCCTCTATCCTGTCGGCGTCATAGAAGAGCACTCCAACGAACCTGATCCTGCCGGTGCACGCGTGCGCGCAGGCGTTCGGCTGGCCGGTCTCGGTCCTCGGATAGCAGAAGATACACTTCTCGCTCTTCCCGTTCGCCCAGTTGTAGTAGGGCTTCTTGTACGGGCAGGCGCTCACGCAGAACCTCCAGGCGCGGCAGGTGTCCTGGTCGATAAGGACTATGCCGTCCTCTCCCCTCTTGTAGATGGCGCCTGACGGGCAGGAGGCCACGCAAGCCGGGTTTAGGCAGTGGTTGCAGATCCTCGGGAGGTAGAAGAAGAAGAGCTTGTGGAACTTGGTGAGCATCTCCTTCTGCGACTCCGAAAGCCCCTTGAGGTTCGGGTCGTTCGCCGCGTAAAGCGGCGATCCACCCATGTCGTCGTCCCAGTTCGGGCCCATGATTATCTTTTCCATGAAGTCGCCGGTGATGAGCGACTTCGGCCTCGCAACGGGCTGGTCATCGCCGGCCGGCGCGTTGAAGAGGTTCTGATAATCATAGGTGAACGGCTCGTAGTAGTCGTCTATCGTCGGCAGGTTGGGCTGGAAGAATATGTTCGCCAGCGTCCTTATCTTGCCGGGGCCCTTGAGGAGCTTTAGCCTCAGGTTGCCGCCCGAGACCTCCCAGCCGCCCCTGTACCTCTCCTGGTCTTCCCAGGTGAGGGGGTAGCCGGCGCCGGGCTTGGTCTCGACGTTGTTCCACCACATGTACTCGGCGCCCCTGCGCGATGTCCAGACGTTCTTACAGGACACGCTGCAGGTGTGGCAGCCGATACATTTATCCATATGAAAGCTCATTGAAAGCTGCGCTCTGAGATCCATATTACCACTTCACCTCCTGGTTTCTCATTTTTCTCACCAAGACCGTCGTGTCCCTGATGACGACGATCGGGCCCCACGCGTTGAAGCCGTAGGAGAACTGCCCGTAACCGCCGGTCAGGAGCTGAGGTTTGAGCCTCTGCCTGGTGAGCGAGTTGTGGAATCCGCCCCTGATCTTGTTCCTCTGCTCCGCCTTCGGAATGTTCACGGTCCTTTCCTGTGAATGGTAGGCGAAGCAGCTGCCCGAGGGGATCCTGGCGCTGACGACCGCGCGGCTTACATAGACTCCGTTGTCGTTGTAGGCCTCTACCCAGTCGTTGTCCTTGATGCCCACGCTTTCGGCGTCCCTGTCGTTCAGCCAGATGGAGTTTCCGCCCCTGGACAGGGTGAGCATCCTCAGGTTGTCGTAGTGGGTCGAATGGATGGCCCACTTACTGTGCGGGGTGATGTAGTTCAGGTGGAGCGCGTCGGTCCTGTCGGACTTCTCGACCTCGTTCATCTTGGCCGGGTTCAGCCTGTACTTGGCGGTCGAAAGTGCCTCGCCGAAGTCAAGGTAGACCGGGTGGTCGAGGTAGAAGTGCTGACGTCCCGTGAGCGTCCTCCAGGGCACGAGCTGCTCGGTCTGGATGGTCCAGGTGCCGTACGCCCTTCCCCTCCTGGTGTCACCGGTCCAGAGCGGGCTGGTGAGCCACCTCTTGGGCTGCGCCACTATGTCGTCGTAGGTCATCGAGACGTTCCTGTTGCCGCTGGCCATCTCGTGAGCGAGACCGTGGCACCTCTCGTCGGGGATGAGGTACTTGATTCCCGGATGGACCGCCCTGGCCTGTTTCCTCGCCTCGAGGTAGTCGTCCTTCGTGAGGCCGGTGTGGTGCTCCTCTTCCCACCACTGCCTGAAGCTGACCTCTCCGTTGGTAGTGCCGGAGAAGGCGAGGACGAAGTTCGCGGCGTCCTTGGCAGTCTCGAGGGAGATGAGCTTCTGGCCGTTCACGTCCTTCTTCTCGACGTGCTCCTGGTTCAGGTAATCCTCGTAGAGCTCCTTGCCCTCGAGCATTACGCCGTGGAAGCCGTACTTGCCCTTCTGGAGCGGTCCTACGGCCGTGTACATCTTGTCCACGTTGGCGTAGTCCCTCTCGACGACCGTGAAGCTCTGGGTCGTCTTGCCAGGGATTATCTCGCACTCGCCCTTCTTCCAGTCCTTGACGCCGCCGAGGGCTGGCTGCGCTATCTCGCCCGGCGTGTCGTGCATGAGCGGGGACATGATGATGTCCTTGACCGGCTTCTGGAAGTGCTTCTTCGCTATCTCGGAGAACTTCTTCGACATGAACTTGAAGGCTTCCCAGTCGCTCTTGGCCTCCCAGTTCGGCTGCACGGCCGCGCCCATCGGGTGGACGAAGGAGTGAAGCTCCGTGGTGTTGATGTCCTCCTTCTCGTACCAGTGGGCCGTCGGCAGCACGATGTCGCAGTACGTCGGCGTGGTGTTCATACGCATGTTGAGGTCCACGAGGAGATCGAGCTTCCCGAGCGGGGACTCCCTGTACTTCATCTCCTTCACGTGGGGCTTGGCGACCTCTTCGGCGATGAGGTTGTTGTGGGTGCCGAGGACGTACTTGAAGAAGAACTCCTGTCCCCTGGCGGAAGAGCCGAGCGCGTTAGCCCTCCATATGAACCACACCCTCGGCCAGTTCTCCGGCGCGTCCGGGTCCTGCATCGCGAACTCGAGGGAGCCGCTCTTAAGCTGCTTCACCACGTAGTCGATTATCTCGGCGTCGGACTTCGCGCCGGCCCTCTGGGCCTCCTCGCAGACGGCTATTGAGCTCTTGTTGAACTGCGGGAAGCAGGGCATCCATCCGAGCCTTACGGCCCTGACGTTGTAGTCGACCGTGTGCTCGAACTCGAGCGCGTTCTTGTCCGGGACGTTGTGGTAGTCCGCTATGGCGCCGTCGAACTTGAACATGTTGGTGTTGATGTACCAGAAGCTCGGGTTGTTCATGAGCCTCGGCGGCCTGTACCAGTCGAGCGAGTGGGCTATCTGGCCCCAGGAATCGAACGGGGCGAGCTTCTCCTGGCCGACGTAGTGCTGGAGGCCTCCGCCGTTCCTTCCGACGCAGCCGCAGAGCATGAGCGCGTCCATCGCGGTCCTGTAGAGGAGGTTCGAGTGGTACCAGTGGTTGTAGCTCGACCCGGTTATGATCATCGAGCGGCCCTTGGTCACTTCCGCGTTGGAGGCGAACTCCCTGGCTATCTGGATGATGGTGTCGCGGCCTATGCCGGTGTACCTCTCCTGCCAAGCCGGCGAGAAGCCCCTCTCGTCGTCGTAGTTCCTGCAGTAGTCGCCGGAAAGGCCCTTCCTCGCGACGCCGCACTGGGCGATCTTCAAGTCGAATACCGTCGTGACGGCGACCTTGCCTTCCTTGGTCTGCACGTACCTTACGGGCACCTGCCTCTTGTACTTCTCGGGCTTGTCGACCTCGTAGAAGTTGACCTCTATCGCGTCCTCTTTGTGGTCGAGGAGCGTGAGCGAGGGGGTTATGTTCTTCTGGGTCTTCGCTTCCCTGAGGAGGAGGTTCCACTTGCCGTGGCTGTGATGGTCCTTGGGCCACCTGTAGCCCATGGAGCCGTTGACTATCACGGCCTTGTTGGTGATCTCGTCCCACATGGCGAACTTCCACTCGGGGTTGTCCTCGCCATCGTACTCGGAAAGTTCGCACGCCCGGAGGAACCTGCCCTGCTCCCAGCCGTCCTTGCCCTTCTGGAGCTTGACGAGCATCGGGAGGTCGGTGAACTGCCTTACATAGGACTCGAAGTACGGCACCTTCCTGTCTACGAAGAACTCCTTAAGGATGACGTGCTTTATGCCCATCCAGAAGTTGGAGTCCGAGCCGGGCTTAAGGGGCACCCAGTTGTCGGCGTACTTCGTGACCTGAGAGTAGTCGGGCGCGCACACGACGAGCTTGGCGCCGCCGTGACGGAGCTCGGAGACGAAATGGCAGTCCGCCGTCCTGGTCATGTTCGGGTTGGCGCCCGTTATGACGCAGTAGCCGGTGTTGTACCAGTCCGCGCTCTCGCAGGAGTCGGTCTGCTCGCCCCATACCTCGGGCTCGGCGTTCGGGAGGTCGGTGTAGTAGTCATAGAAGCTAAGGTGCACGCCGCCTATGAGCTGGTTGTAGCGGGCGCCGGCAGCGTAGCTTATCTGCGACATGGCCGGGATGGGGGAGAAGGCGATTATCCTGTCCGGGCCGTACTTCTTTATGGTGTAGATATGGGCCGAGGCGATTATCTCGGCGGCGGTGTCCCAGTCGAACCTGCGGAAGCCGCCCTTGCCCCTGGACCACTTGATCTTCTTGTGGAGCTCGGCGTTCTCGACTATGGACCTCCATGCGTCGACCGGGTCGGAGTGTTTCGCCCTGGCTTCCTTCCAGGCGTCGAGGAGCACGCCGCGGCAGTAGGGGTACTTGATCCTGACCGGGCTGTAAACGTACCAGGAGGCGGAAATGCCCCTCTGGCAGCCCCTGGGCTCGTACGGGGGTATGGACTGTTCGAGCTTCGGGTAGTCTACGGCCTGCAGCTCCCAAGTGATGATGCCGTCCTTCACGTAGACCATCCAGGAGCAGCCGCCGGTGCAGTTGTTGCCGTGGGTGGACCTCACGGTCTTGTCATACTGCCAACGGTTCCTGTAATATTCTTCCCAACCCCTTTTACCGGGGTTTATCTCATCTTGAATCCAGGTAGCCATCTAATTACCTCCCTCCTTTTCCGCCGTAGTTTCTCCACAGGGCATCGTGGGCGGTGCCTCTATTCCTGTTCCTGTACCTGCCGCTCCAGATTATATTGAAGATAATCAGTATTCCTACGAAACCGCCTATGCCTACGATGGTGAAGATTCCGGTCGGGGCCGGTTTTGCCTCGACATTGGCCTGCTCTGCGAAGAACGCCCTCAGGTGCGAGACCTCTTCGTCAGTGACGTTCCTCTTGCTGAAGACCGGCGCCATTACCGGGGACCCGGCGTTTATCCATGCCGCGTTCAGAAGGGGGTTCTTCGATTCGTCGGCGTACACGTTGGTCAGGTCCGGACCAAGGACGCCTCCGCCGAGAGAGCCCACTCCGGCGTTGTGGCAGGATATGCACGGCGGGGCGCCGCTAGCGAACTGCTTCTCGCCGGTAAAGTACATCTTACCGAGGGAAGGATCTCCCGGCTCTGCGTTCTCGACTGCGGCGGCATCGCCCGCAACGGCGCCCTCGAAAGCGGCCGCCTTCATCGGTACGACACCGGCTACGAGACTCAGCGCGAACCCGAGCTGCAGTCCTTTTAACATGATTTTTTTACAACTCCTCAAATCCATACCCTACACCTCCTTTGCTTCTGCTTGCTCTGTTTTTTTCTGCAGCCTTTGAAAAAACAGTCTTGTTCCTGTATGTCCACCATGTACCCGTTCCGGATTCCTCCGTCCTGTTCCGCAGCCGGGGCCTCGCGGCCCGGGAGCGGACCCTGTTACGGAGGCAGGGCCTTTCCGGATCGGCATGGATTGAATAAATTAAGAGGCGGGGATTGCTTCTTCGAGGTTGCCTCTGGCGAGATTGAGCATGACCTTCAGGTCTTCGAGGCCGGCGCTCCTTGACGCCTTCGCGTTCCTGCTCAAACAGGGTATGGCCGGCCTCTCGGCGGCATTTTCCCTCTGGCAGAAATCGACGGCCTCTTCCCTGAGCTTGGAGACGAACGCTTCGATAGCGCTTACCGTATTGGAGCCTTCCGGATATATGGGGAGCGAGCCGATGATAATGCCCACGATTTCAAGCGCGCGCCCGCCCTTCTTCTCCTGCGGCCTGGCCGCGCGGCTTTCGGCGGGGAGCTCGGATGATATGCCGACGGCCATTTTGCCTGAATCGAAATTCATCGTCGCCGCGGGGCGCACCCTCACGGCGGCCGCGTAGAAGAGACACTGGCAGAGGCGTTTAAGCTCTTTTCTGATCCTGTGACTCAACCCTGAGTCCTCCAAAACCGTTCAGAGTCCCCCCTGTCAGGACGCACGCGGACTATGCAAAAGACCTTCGAGCCCTTGGACATCAGAACCTTCGTGTTTGTATGAAGCTGAGTAGGCGTAAAATACCAGAATGCGCCACACCTGTCCAGCCTTTTTTCGCTCTTTTTGAATTTATTCGTATGCGTCGGATTATAGTACATTATTTCCGCAATGTCCATCCAGAAAACGTCTGCAATGGACTGGTTTTTCCACGCCTCAGGCGCCCCGGTCCGCAAAAGGCGACTTCACCCCGGAAGCCCGGCCGGGCCCCCCTTCCGCAGAGCGCTTACCGACACAGTAAAGCTGGTATTCTTTCGAGAAGGCCCCTGCAGGCTCTTTCATGAAAAAGAGGCAGAAAAGGAATGCTGAAAGGGCAGCCGCGCCTATCAAATAAAAGAACTGGCTTTCATCCACGAATGTGTAGGCGACCAGGAAAACTACGGCGCCTGCGTTCCCGTATGCCCCGACATAGCCTGATATCCTGCCCGTCATGCGCCTTTTTATGAGCGGCACTATGGCGTATGTTATGCCGCACCCTCCGGTAACGAAGAGCGCGCATATCAGCATTAATACGAGCACGGAAATTACCGGCCATTCCGGGGTTATGAGCCCCATGAGGCTGAAGCTTACGGCCACCCCGGCCAGGTACACGAGCATGGTGCCCCTTTTCGCCGGCATCCTGCCCGTGATATATCCCCCGAGCGCCCGCGAGAAGATATTGAGGAACGCGAAGGCCGCGCCCAGTAGGCCCGCAAGCTGCGGCGTGAGGCTGAACCCGTACTGGAGGAAGGCCGGGAGCATGGATATCACCGCGACCTCCGCGCCGAAGGTGGCGACATAAGAGAGGCACAGGGCGCCAACGTCGGTGAACCTGTACCGGTCCCTCTCGGGGACTCCCTTCCTCAGCATGGGGAGGTTCAAGCTGACGATGCGGACCATCTGGTAAAGGACCGCGGCGGCTATGAGGGCGTACGCGATAGCGGCAATCTCCCCGCCTATGTAGCCCATGCCTTCCGCCCTCCAGACCAGGAGAGCGAGGACGCCTGTTATGGGCGCGGTCCATAGGAGCGCCACTATTAGGTCGCCCCAGGAGGAGACCTCAATGGCCGCGCCCTTGCCGGGGCTCCGGCGGAACGCGCTGTCTGGACCGTCCGATACGGTGAACCAGAAATAGATCCCATAGATGAGCATCAAGGCCCCGCTCACGGCCACGGCGAGCCTCCATGAGCCGAATACGTTAAGGGCCAGAACCGGCATTAGCATTGCCGCGATGGATGAGCCCCAGTTCCCGAGGCCGGCCTCCACGCCCTGCACGAACCCTATGTCCCTGGGCCTGAACCAGAGCGAGGTCATGTGTATGCCGGCCATGAGCCCCGTGCCCACCATGCCCAGGAGGAGCCTTGAGACGAGCATCTGGCCGTATGAGCCGGCGAAGGCGAATGAGAGGCAGGGTACGGACATGGCGACCATGATGAGCGTAAGGGTCTTCCGGGGGCCGAACCTGTCGGTAAGGCCCGCCATGATGAAGCGGCCCGGGGCCGCAAGGGCCACGTTGCAGACGGCAAGGAGCTTAAGCTCCTCCATCGTAAGGCCCGAGGTTTTCGCAATGGTGGTAGCGAGCGGGGCCATATTGAACCAGACGAAAAAGGTAAGGAAGAAGGCGAACCAGGTCTTGTGGAGTATGACGGTGTCGGCCCGCTTGAGATCGAAAAGGTCCCTGAAGCCGAACTGGCTGTAAAGGTTAGCGCCCATACGAATTCATAATCATGGCCGCCCTCAAAGGCTGTCCCAGCGGCTCTTAGTTAATCGAGGCCCGTTTATCAGCGCCTCATGAATGGATGACGAGAACCGGGCACTCGGCGTGGCGGACGAGAAACGAGCTCACGCTCCCGAGGACCATGCTTTCCAGAAGGCCGGCGCCCCGCCTCGCCACGACCAGGATGTCGGGGTTCTTGTTCTCCGCGGCTTCGATGATCATCTTTCTCGGGTCGCCTATCGCGAGTATCGCGTCAACGTCAAGCCCGTGCTCGACGACCCGGTTGGCCGCCTCCTGCAGGTCCTCCTCGCGCGTGGCCCGCCATTTCTCGAAGCTCTCCTCGTCGTGGCTCGTCGCGTCAAGCGGCTCCTCGACGACCGTGATGAGGAAGACCTCGGGGCTCAGGTGCTTGAAGAGGCCGAGGGCCTTTTCAAGGGCGGCCTTGGACCTCTCGGAGCCGTCATGGCAGAACATTATTTTCATATCATCCCTCCCTGGTCCGTATTTGCGGCTGACCGAAAGCATCAGGGTGGAAGGACGCCGGGGCTCTTTTAAAAGGCGGACTCTTGCCGGCCCGCCAAGCCGCAGGTTCCGACCGGAACGATGCCCGGGGCCACTGCCGGATTATGCCGAATCCCGTTCCGCTCTTCCAGAGAAAACTGCCCGCCGCGGAACCCGGCAAAACGCGCGGGAGCCGATAGCTCCCGCGCGCAGTTCCGGAATAGAGCCTTAGTGGCCGAGGCCGCCCATCTCCTTCTCTATCTCCTTGTCGACCGAGGAGAGGTGGTACTCTTCAGAGTAGCCGCCCTCGGGCTCCTTGAGGAACACGAGACAGAAGACGAAGCTTATGAAAGCGCCGGCTGATATTATGAAGAAGAACTGCTTCGAGGAAACGAAGGTGAGGACGAAGAGATAGAAGACGGCGCCGACGTTGCCGTAGGCCCCTGCCATGCCGGATATCTGACCGGTAAGGCGCCTCTTTATGGAGGGTATTATGCCGAAGGTCGCGCCCTCGGCCCCCTGCACGAAGACCGAGCAGCATATGGTCACTATGACCGCGAGCACGAGCGGCCACGACGAACCCATGAGGCCCATGAAGAAGAAGCCGCAAGCTATGCCGAACATGTAGACCATCATGACCACTTTCCTGCTCGTAAACCTGTCTGATATGAGCCCGCCGAGCGGCCTTGCGAAGAGGTTCACGAAAGCGAAGGAAGAGGCGATGAGTCCGGCCTGCGCCGCGGACAATGTCCAGGTCTGCTCGAAGAAGGCCGGGAGCATCGAGACGACCGCGAGCTCCGCGCCGAAGTTCGCGAAGTAGGTGGTGTTGAGGGCCAGGACGCTGTTGAAGGGGTATTTATCGTCCTCGGGCACGCCCTTCTTGAGTATCGGGATGTTTACGAGAAGCACCTGTATAAGCTGCCATATGACGATAGCGGCAATGACCAGATAGCAGACATACGCCCAGCCCGCGCCCATGTAACCCGAATTCTGTATCCTCCAGACCAGTATCACGAGTATGCCGACCATCGGGACGGTCGATATGAGGAGCTTTACCATGTCGCCCCAGGTGCTTACCTCGAGGGCCGCGACCTTCCTGGGCTTCCTGTGTATGCTGCCAGCCGGGCCGTCGGTGATGGCGAACCAATAGAAGACTCCGTAGGCCGCCATTATGATGGCGCTCACGGCAAGGGCGTACCTCCATCCCTCGGCGCCGCCGAAGAGATAAAGCGCGATGTACGGGAGGGTCATGGCCGCGCCCGCGGAGCCGAAGTTGCCCCAGCCCGCGTAGAAGCCCTCGGCAAAGCCTATGTCCTTGGGCTTGAACCAGAGGGCCGTCATGTGGATGCCGACGACGAAGCTCGCGCCTATGGAGCTGAGGACCAGCCTCGAGGCCAGGAGCTGCGCGAAGGAGTTCCCGAAGGCGAAGACCAGGGCCGGTATGGCCATAATGACCATGAGGACCGAGAAGACCCTCCTCGGCCCGAACTTGTCGAGCGCCATGCCGGTTATGAGGCGGGCCGGGATGGTGAGGGCCACGTTGCAGATTGCCAGGATCTTCACGTCCTTCATAGTGAGCCAACCGAGGCTCTTCATCATGGTGGTGGCCAGCGGCGCCATGTTGAACCATACGAAGAACGAGATGAAGAACGCTATCCAGGTGAGATGCAGCGCCTTTATTTCAGGGTTCTTGTATTTGAAGAGATCTGATACTTGCATTATCCGCTACCTCCTGCTTTTCTCTTCTGCTACGGCTTGGTGTTTATACGGAGCCTATGTATGAAGTACGAGGACCGGGCACTTGGCGTGGCGGACGACATACGCGCTCACGCTTCCGAGCACCATGTTGTCAAGGATGCCGCCGCCGCGCTTTGATACTACCATGATGTCTGGCTGCTTGTTCCTGGACGTCTCGATTATCATCCTCCTGGCATCGCCGTTCGCGAGGATGACGTCCACGTCGAAACCCTTGCCGGTTATGTACCTTGCGGTCTTCATGAGGAAATCATGCCCATCAGAGCGCTGCTTCTCGAATATCTCCTCGTTTTCCATGCTGGCGTCGCGGGCCCCCTCGACGACCATCAAGAGGACTACTTCCGGTTTTGCGAGCTTGAAAAGGTCCAGGGTCTTATCCAGCGCCTTTTGAGCGTTTTCAGAGCCGTCGTGACAGAACAGTATCTTCATATCTCCTCCGGTATGGCTGCTATTGGCTTATGACCAACTGCAATTAAAAACCGGTCTCCCGGAGGCGGGTAGCGGTCATTCGGCCTGATATCCATGTTTTCCCCCTGCATTCGCGAGATTTGTCGACCGCCCCTGACCGGTGTGAACGGCCTGACTGATTCATTCCAGAGCGCAATACAATAAATGCCCACCTATCAGCATATTTAGCAATATGCATACCAAAAGGGTTGGGAGCAGGCGTTTCCACCAGAACCCATTGATTTAAAATATAAATTTACGGACAAGACCGCGACTGGGCAGGACGCCGAAGGCAGACCGATGTTACCAGGAAGTAACACTTCAAGATCAGGCCAGCAGACCTTAATCGCAAAAAGATTAAATTTCCATTAAAAATCGCAGCATAAGAGCAATGTTACGGACTCGTAACATTGCTGGGAGGGTAAATGCGAGGTGTTACGGCGGGTTCTCAACGCGGCAGATGGTATCGGGCCGGCGATACTGATAAGCGAGTTATAAAGTTTTTGGCCGCTCACTCCTTTGCCAATAAAAGCGGGCGCCCCCCATTATTCCAGCTCGGTCTCCCGGAGGCGCCTCTCATACTCCTTTGCCTTGGACTCGTGATCGATAGTAAGGGATTCGAGCTCGTCAAAGAGCTCGTCTATCCTCTGGCGCGCGCCGTGATAGGACCTCGATTGCGCTGAGATCGCCTCTCCGTCCCCGCGCTCGGATGCAAGGAGGAGGGACTGGTTTGCCTGCTCGGCCTCCTTCTCGAGCGCGACGATGAGACCCTCGACCTCGGCTATCCTCTTCTCGATAGGGCCGAGTACCCTGCCCTTCTCGGATACAATCTCGGCCCTGAGCTTCCTCTTCTCTTTCCTGTTTACGGGCCTCTCGCCGCGCGCCGCCGAGACCGCCTTTACCTCCTCGACGGCCTCGCTCTCCCATCCGACCTTCTCGAGGAACTCGGCATAGGAGCCCTCGAATACCGATACGGCCTCGCCGTCGAAGACTATAAGCCTCGTCGCCAGCGAGTTAAGCACGAGCTCGCTGTGCGTTACTATAAGCACCCCTCCTGAGAACGCGTCGACCGCCTCTATGAGGGAGTCGACCGATTCCATGTCAAGGTGGTTCGTGGGCTCGTCAAGCAGAAGGAGGTTCGCGGGGCTGACGAGGAGCTTACTCAACAGCACCCTGGCCCTTTCGCCGCCCGAGAGGACCTCTATCCTCTTCAGGGCGGAGTCACCTTCGAACATCATGGCCCCGCATATTTTCCTCGCGGCGCCGCGGCTTAAGTCCTGGTGCGAAGAGAGGACCTCCTCTTCGACGGTCTTTTGAGGGTTGAGCCTGTCTATGTTCGTCTGCCCGAAGTAGGCCATCCTGGTGTTCTGGCTTCTGGCGACCGTGCCGCTAAGCGGCGCGAGCTCGCCGGCAAGGAGGTTCAAGAGCGTCGTCTTACCCCTGCCGTTTTTCCCTATGATGCCGACGCGGTCTCCCTTCGCGAGCGCGAAGCTCAAGTCCTTTACGAGTAGCGGGCCGCCGCCGAAGCCGAACGAGAGGTCTTTGGCTTCGAGGAGGTACTTGCCCGGAAAGGGCGCCTCGTTAAAGGAGAAGTCGAGTTCCCTTATATCGGCGAGCTTCTCAAGCCTCTCCTTCTTTTCCAGGGCCTTTATCCTCGACTGCACGGCCCTGGCCTTTGTCGCGGAGGCCCTGAACCTCGAGATGAACTTCTCCGTCTCCTTCCTCTTACGCTCGTCGTTCTCGCGTGTCTGCTCGTGGACCTCCTCTTCCCTGAGTATCTGTGAGTACAGCTTTCCGGTCGGGCCCGAGACCTTCCTTACGCGCGCCCTGTGTATGCCCATGGTGTGGGTGGTCACGCCGTCCATGAAGTCCCGGTCGTGGGTTATCATCATAAGCGCGCCGTTCCAGTCACGCAGAAACCGCTTGAGCCACCTCATCGAGAGTATGTCCAGGTAATTAGTGGGCTCGTCAAGCAAAAGCACGTCCGGCTCGGAGACCAGCACCTTCGCGAGGTTGAGCCTCACCTGGTAGCCGCCCGAAAGAGCATGGGGGCTCGCCTCGAAAAGCTCCTCTCTTAGCCCCAAGCCGGCAAGGACCGTCTCCGCCTTGTAGGTCTCGTCGATCCAGTCCTCGTTCTTGGGGAGCCCTGAGGCGGCCTCCTGCAGGACGGTCGGCTTCTGGAAACTCAGCCTCTGCGATAGGTGGCCTATCCTGAAGTGCCCCGGATAGGAGACGCCGCCCTCGTCCGGGTCGACTTCCCCCAGAATTATCTTAAAAAGGGTGGTTTTGCCGTGGCCGTTCCTCCCTACAATGCCGACCTTTTCGCCGGGTGAAACAGTGAAATTGACGTCCTCGAAAAGGACCTGCCCGCCATACGATTTGGCAAGCCCGCTTACCTTGAGCATTTATCGACTCCGTTCAGTAATGGGTTTCATTTTACAGCAGAAGGGGGCCTTTTGGAAGGATTTCAGGCCGGCTTGAACCTGGGTCTTTCGATACGCCGATAAATAACAGCTTGCTGAAAAACTCCGTTTTTATTCAGGCTGCTCAAAAAGCTCCAGATGCGAGGCGTCGAGGAGCGAGGAATGAGGCGTACTTTTCGTGTACGCCGGAGTGTCAAGCGACGAAGACAACGACGCAGATGGACTTTTTCAGCAGCCTGCTAGTTCGAGCGGCCCTTCAGCTTTCAAGCACGACCTTCAGGGCCTTCTCCTCCCTTGCGTGCGAAAAGGTGTCGTAAGCCTTCATTATCTCGTCGAGCTTGAAGCGGTGCGTGACGAGCTTTTCCGGATGGAGGGTCCCGGACTGCACGCTCTTAAGTAGCATGGGTGTCGTCACCGTGTCCACGAGCCTTGTCGTCAGGGTTATGTTCCGCGACCAGAGCCTCTCCATATGGAGGTCTACCGGCTCGCCGAAGACGCCTATGCTTGCGATATGGCCGCCCGGGGCTATTATCGATTCGCAGAGCTCGAAGGTAGAGGGCACGCCGACCGCTTCAATAGCGACGTCCACTCCCCTGCCGTCCGTAAGCTCCATAATCCTCTCCGCAGCCTTTCCGTCAGACAATACCGTGTCGGTAGCGCCTAGCTCCTTTGCCGACGCGAGCCTCCCGGCGTCGGTATCGACCATGATTATCCTGGCAGGAGAGTAGAACTTGGACGTGAGGAGGGCCGCAAGGCCTATCGGGCCCGCGCCTATGACGGCCACAGTGTCGCCCGGTTTTATCTCCCCGTTAAGAACGCCGCACTCAAAGCCGGTCGGGAAGACGTCCGACAGCATCACCAGCGCGTCCTCGTTCATGCCCTCGGGTATCCTGTAAAGGCTATTGTCCGCGTGGGGTATCCTCACGAACTCGGCCTGGGTGCCGTCTATGGTGTGGCCGAGTATCCACCCGCCTTTTTCGCAATGCGAGTACATGCCTTTCTTGCAGTATTCGCAGGTGCCGTCCGAGGTGATGCAGGATATGAGCACCCTGTCCCCTTTCTTGAAGTTCCTTACTCCGCTACCGGTATCTTCGACGACGCCTATGCCCTCGTGCCCGAGAATCCTCCCGTTTTCGACTTCCGGCACGTCTCCCTTCAATATGTGTAGGTCCGTGCCGCAGATAGTGGTCCTCGTGACCCTGACTATGGCGTCCTTGTCTTCCCTCAGGACAGGTTTCGGCCTCTCTTCCCATGCCCTCTTTCCCGGGCCGTAATATACGAGCGCTTTCATGCGCACCTCCTTCTTAAAGCAAAGAAGAACGAAATTCGCCTCTTATTTCAGTCTATTCCCGGCATTGCGGTTGTCAAGAAGGCCGAAGCCGGATTGAAAGGGCCTGTTTGACAATGGATGGCCTTAGGTGATAGCTTACCGGGCATCCATGAAATCGGCCCTCCTCATATTGCCGGCGGCCTGCTGGCTTTTCATCTTTCTCGGGTTCCGCAGGAAAGGCTCGGATGCGAGGGCGGCATTCCTCGGGGCGTCCGTCGTCTGGGGCCTGATGCTCGCGGCATCGAGCGAGGTCCTGAGCCTTTTCAGCGCCTTCAATTCTTTCTGGATAGCGGCCTCATGGGGGGCCTTTGCCGCCGTTTCCATTGTCCCGGCCTTTTTCGGTCCGCGCGTTAAAAAGGAACGCGGGGCGGAAGAAACCGCCCCGGCCGGCAAAGCCGGGGTATACGCGATTTCCTGCATCTCTCTTATCGCAGCTATTACTCTCATTATCGCGCTCGCCTCGCCCCCGAACAACTGGGACTCCATGACCTATCACATGAGCCGGGTGGCGCACTGGCTCCAGAACGGGTCCGTCCATCATTATCCGACGAATGTGCTGAGGCAGATACACTTAAGCCCCGGGGCAGAGCTCGCAATAGCGCATGTAATCGCCCTGGGCGGGAGCGACAACCTCGCGAACCTCGTCCAGTGGGGCGCGATGCTCGGTTCGCTCATCGGGGTCTCGCTCATCGCGAAAACGCTCGGGCTTGGGGCCAGGGGCCAGGCGTTCTCGGCGCTTGCGGCAGCTACCCTTCCCATGGGCATACTCCAGTCGACCAGCACCCAGAACGACTACGCGCTTTCGTTCTGGCTCGTCTCCTTCTTCTACTGGGGGGCGCTCTTTGCAAGAGAGGGCGGGACCCGGAAGGCATTCATTTCGGGCGCGGCCCTGGGGCTCGCAATCCTTACCAAGGGCACCGCGTATATATACGCCTTCCCTTTCCTCGTCTGGTTCGTACTGGAAGGCGCGTCAAGGCAGAGGAAAACATTCGTGGGGCCAGCGGCCGTGATAGCCGCGCTCGTGCTACTCATAAACGCGGGGCACTATGTGAGGAACCAGGCGGTATTCGGCAGCCCCTTGGGCCCCGGCGCCGAATCAGAGAGCCAGGAATTCACCTACACCAACTCAAGGTTTTCAGCAGGGACGCTAGCTTCTAACGGGCTCCGGAACGCGGCCATCCACATGGGCCTCCCTTTCCAGAGCGCGAACCGGGCGGTGGAGGGCGCGGTAGTCTCCATGCACCGCTTACTGGAATTGGACCCGCAAGACAAGGCTACCACCTGGGGCGGGACGGCCTTCCGCATTGGGACCGAGCTTCACGAGGACCTTGACGGGAACCCGGCGCACATTCTATTGATAATCGCCGCGCTCGCCTCATTGCCGTTCATCGGGAAGCGGCTGGCGCGTAAAAAAACGGCGCTGGTCTATTCGCTATGTATCGTCTCGGGGTTCCTCCTTTTTTCGCTCCTTTTAAGATGGCAACCCTGGCACAGCCGCCTCCACCTGCCGCTTTTCGTGGCCGCCTCGCCCCTCGTAGGCATGCTCTTTTCTTTTACGAAGAGAGAAGCCGTTCCGTTTATCGCTGCGTCCCTGCTCTTTCTCACCTCGCTACCCTGGCTCCTTTTCAATTACCAGCGTCCGCTCCTCCCGTATAACGGCTTCTCGGTTCTTACGGCCGACAGGGTGGATATTTATTTCAGGGCGAGGCCGGAACTCAAGTGGAAATACATCGAGGCGGCCGGGATAATACTCAGGCAGGACTGCACTGACCTGGGGCTTATGCCGGGGGCGGGGGACATGTGGGAATACCCGATATGGCCGCTTCTTGGGGACCGGAAGTTCCGGCTAGAGCACGTGGATGTGAAAAACGAGTCTGCCGGGCTCGGAGACCCGGACTGGAGGCCCTGCCTTCATCTCCGACTCTGATGCGGGCCATTCCCCGTTGGTTTTTCAGAAATTAGCGAGTTCGTCCTGGAAGGCCTTTTTAAGCGAGGCGAGCGCGCAATTGAGCGCGTCTTTTGAGTAAGGCTCCGGAGCGCCGCTTCCCCAGACAGGGCCGGGCCATGCCCGGTCGTCCTTATTTCTCCCTATCACATGGATATGGAGCTGCGGGACGATATTCCCGAGCGCGCCGATATTTATCTTGTCCGGCTTGCATAGCTTCTCAATCGCCCTCGATGCTGCGGCTATCTCTTCAACAAGGATAGCCCTGTCCGCTGCCGTAAGGTCGTGAAGCTCCCTTACGCCCTCGCTCATGGGGACGAGTATGACCCAGGGGAAGGACGAGTCGTTCATGAGAAGCGCCATGGAGAGCCTCAGGCGGGTTATCTCGAAGGTATCGTTGATGAGTCTTTCGTGTAGGGTGAAGGGTTTCATTTGGGAATTTTATAAATGGATTAGATGGCCGATTTTTGGTCCCTCTCAGGTCCTTCTTTCGTGGATAAGCTGGTTTACCTCCGCGACCACCCTCTCGACAATGTCCTTCTCCGCGACCTTGCCGACCTGCCTGCCCTTCACATAGAGCATCCCTGAGCCGTCGCCCCCGGCTATTCCGATATCGGCCTCAACGGCCTCTCCGGGGCCGTTCACGACACAGCCCATTATGGCGACCTTTATCGATTCCGTTACCTTTGAGAGCCGCTTTTCAACCTCTCCAGCGATGCCTATGCTGTCGAACTTGAGCCGGGCGCATGTGGGGCAGGATATGATACGGACCCCGCGCTCGCGTATCTCAAGGGCCTTCAAAATCTCCCACCCTGCCCTTACCTCGTCCACCGGATCGCCCGTAAGCGAGACCCTGAGCGTGTCGCCAATTCCCTCTGAGAGGAGTATGCCGAGCCCTGCGGCGGATTTGATGCTCCCGGCAAATGGGGTGCCGGCCTCGGTTATGCCTATGTGAAAGGGATAGTCCACCTTCTCCGCGAGGAGCCGGTAGCTATCCACCGTAAGCGGCACGCTTGAGGCCTTTAGTGACACCTTTATCGCGCTGAAGTCCATGTCCTCGAGTATCCGGATATGGCGGATCGCGCTCTCGACGAGCGCCTCCGGAACCGGATGCCCGTATTTCGAGAGGATGTCCTTTTCGAGCGAGCCCGCGTTCACGCCTATCCTTATCGGAACGCCCCGTTCCTTAGCGGCCTTTACTACCTCCCTTGTCCTTGCCTCCGAGCCGATGTTGCCGGGGTTTATCCTCAGGCAGTCGGCGCCGCTTTCAAGGGAAGCCAGGGCGAGCCGCCAGTCGAAATGGATGTCCACGACAAGCGGGATGGAAATGGACTTCTTTATTTCCGCGATTGCCCCGGCAGCAATCATATCAGGGACCGCCACCCGCGCTATCTCGCAGCCGGCGGCCTCGAGAGCCTTTATCTGGGCTACGGTCGAGCGCACGTCGGCGGTATCCGTGCAAGTCATCGATTGTACGGTTATCGGGGCATCGCCCCCGACCCTTACGCTTCCGACCCGTATCTCCCTTGTTTTTCTCCGCGCCATGCCTTCCCTTAAGGAAACCACTTGATTCGTCCAATTTCCTTACGAATATACTACAATCGTTCTTTCATTTCACTCAATTAAAAGGGGGCCTTGACCGGCAGATTGAAAAAATATATCCTGAGTCACTTATGAAAGGCATGATGATAGATGAGATTCCGGGTCTCGGGCCTGAAGGCGCTTACCTGAGTTTAAAAGGGCTCGGGAACGCGTTCATAATCCGGAACCCCCGTGGACCGGGTTACTCATTTATCGGCGCGGGGCCGAAAAGAGTCATAAGGACTGAGAACTCCGTCACCTCCGTAGACGGCAGGCCCGGGGCTTACGCAGACCCGTTCGAGGCCATATCAGCCGTCCTCAAGGAGGAAGTAAGAACAGGCGGAAATGACCCCTTCCCTTTCAATGGCGGTATAGCGGCCTACTTCTCATACGACCTCAAGGGCCTTATAGAGCCGGAAAGGGCCTTTGCCAAAAAGGACGGCCCCGGCATACCGGACTGCATCGCGGGTTTCTACGACCCTGTTTTCGTGTACGACCATGGAAAGGGGAGCGGGTTCCTGGTCTCTGCATCCGGCGTGGAAAAAGGCTTTAATGAGTTCAGGCGGATGCTGCTGGCCGGGGCGAAAACCGTGCCGTGGAGGAATGTCGAAAAAGCCCGGGGGATGCGATCGGAGGTCCCGGTCGAGGAATACGTCAAGGCGATCGGGCGGGCAAAGGAATACATAAGAGCAGGAGACATCTACCAGATAAACCTCTCTCAGAGGCTATCCTTCGAATGGGCAGGAGACCCTCTTTCCCTTTTCCTTTTGCTCTCAGAGAGGCATCCCGCGCCCTACGCCGCGCTCATGGATTTCGGGAGCTTCCAGATAGTCTCCAACTCCCCTGAGTGCCTTCTCCGCGTAAAGGACGGATCTGCCGAGACGCGCCCCATAAAAGGGACCAGAAGGCGCGGAAAGAACGAGGCCGAGGATGCGGGGCTCATAAAAGAGCTAAAGGCCAGCGCGAAGGAGGCCTCCGAGCATGTGATGATAGTGGACCTCGAACGGAACGACCTCGGCAGCATTTCCGTCCCAGGTACAGTAGAAGTAAGCTCGTTTGCGGAGGTCGAAAGCTACCCGCACCTGCACCATATGGTCTCGACCGTGAGGGGAAGGCTTAAGGACGGCATCGGACCGGCAGCGGCATTGAAAGCCATGTTCCCCGGCGGCTCCATAACGGGCGCCCCGAAGATACGGGCAATGGAGGTCATCGACGAGCTTGAAAGGTCGAGGCGCTCCGTCTACACGGGCGGCATCGGCTGGTTCGGCTTGAACGGCGGCGCGGAGATATCGATTGCCATAAGGACGGCGGTATGCATGGACGGGGTGCTTCACCTTTCAGTGGGCGGCGGCATAGTCGCGGACTCGGACCCGATGGACGAATACATGGAAACCCTGCTCAAGGCCAGGGACTTTCTGGACGCGCTGGGGCTTAAGGAGGGGACGGAATGAGGCTATGGGTCTACATTGACGGGAAGGTCCTTCCTGAAGAGAAGGCGGCGGTATCGGTATTCGACAGGGGCCTCTCGTACGGTGACGGCCTGTACGAGACGCTCAAGGCCAAAGACGGCAGGCCCCTTTTCCTCAGGGAGCACATGATGAGGCTCAGGGCCGGGGCCCGCTTCCTGGGCCTTCCATCAAGCGGCTTGAAGGCTTTCGAAAAAGTCATAATGGACGGGGCAATCGAGGCGCTGCTTAAAAAAAACGGGCTCGTCAAAGGAGAGTCCTATGTGAAGCTCATGCTTACGAGAGGGCCTGACAGGGCAAGCCACCTCCCCTCAAGGGGCCTTAAGCCCACTCGCATCATAATAGTCAAGCCGCTCGATTCCATATGGGTCGAGCGCGTCGCCAAGAGGGGCGTAAGCGCCATATTCGTAGAGGACATAGCGCCTCCGCTTCCGGGTGTTAAGTCCCTCAACTATTTACCTAGCGTGCTTGCCAGGATGAGGGCCGAAAAAGAGGGGGCATTCGAGGCCATATTCGTAAAGGACGGTCTCCTCACGGAAGGGAGCTCGTCCAATGTCTTCCTGGTAAAAAATGGAAGGCTCATAACCTCTCCTCTTTCGGCAAAGCCCTCTACCGGCGTGCTGGCCGGGGTCACAAGGGAGAATGTAATAAGGCTCGCCCGTAGGCACTCCATCCCGGTCAGGGAAGCGCCAATAAAAGCCGGGGATATCTCCTCCTTTGACGAGGCCTTCATAACCAACTCCATAATAGACGCGATACCCCTTATAAAGGCGTCCGGAAGCATGATCGGAGACGGCAGGCCCGGCCCGATTGCAAAACGCATCCGGGCGCTTTTAAAGGGGCTTGCACAGCCCCCCTTCCGTCCTTGATTTCCCCGGTTCGATAGGCTATATTTCCGCAATGGAAACCCCCGGAAAATGCGACCTGAATTCAAGGGAAGCAAGGGAGCTTGAACAGAAAAGGCTCCAGCTTGCCGTCTTTACCGATCTCGGGAAGGCGCTCACCTCCTCGCTGGACCTTAAAGAGGTCCTTAATAGCGTCATGGAGAAGATTAGCGAGCTCCTCCATCCCAAGAACTGGTCCCTCCTCCTCCTTGACGAGTCTACAAATGAGCTCAAGTTCGAGATAGTCGTAGGCAAGGGCTCTGAGAGGATAAAGGACCTGAGGCTAAAGCTCGGAGAGGGCGTGGCCGGATGGGTCGCGAGGGAGAGAAAGCCGTTGCTCGTTCCGGACGTCGGGAAAGATCCGCGCTTCTCGAAGAAGGCGGACGAGATGTCAAACTTCACCACGCAGTCGATAGTCTGCGTGCCGCTTGTGACCCGCGGCAAGTGCCTGGGGGTCATAGAGCTCATAAACAAGGTGGAGTACGAGGCCGGCTTCTCAGAGGACGACCTCCTCATATTGACGACACTCGCCGACTATTCAGCAATTGCCATCGAAAACGCCATCTTCTTCAACCGCGTCCAGGAACTCACCATTACAGACGACCTAACGAGGCTGTACAACTCGAGGTTCCTTCACTCGAGGCTCGAGTACGAGGTCGAGAGGGCGCGCCGCTTCAAATACGACCTCTCGATGATATTCTTCGACCTCGACTACTTCAAGGAAGTGAACGACACGCACGGGCACCTGAGGGGCAGCAAGCTCCTCCAGGAGATCGCCCAGCTCATACTCTCTATGGTCCGGAATGTGGACATGGCGTGCAGGTACGGCGGCGACGAGTTCATCATCATGATGCCGGGCACGCCTAAAAAGAGCGCAGTCACGGTAGCCGAGAAGCTCAGGAAAATGATCAGGGAGCACGTGTTCCTTATGGAAGAGGGGCTCAATCTTCAGCTCACCGCAAGTTTCGGCGTCGCCTCGTTCCCCGAGGACGCAGCCACCAAAGAGGACCTGATACACGAGGCCGACAACGCAATGTACCGCGTAAAGAACAGGACAAGGGACGGGGTCGGCGAGGCACGGAAAGAGGAACCTGAAGGAGGAATGGTAACGAAATGAAAAAACTACTGATGCTCGCCGCGGCGGTTCTCCTCGCCGGGTGCATGAATGTCACGAAGACAGAGGGGACGAAGATAGACAAGGCGAAGGTGCTGGAGATCAAGGCCGGCTCCACCACAAGACAGGCCGTCATAGGCGCGTTTGGCACGCCTACGGAAGTCAGCTTCGAGAACAATGAAGAGCGGATGATCTACAGGTTCAAGGAGAAGAAGGTCCCGGCATACATGGGCGGCATAGTGGAGAACGAGGCGAAGAGCAGGGAGTCCGTGACCATCCTCGAGCTCGTCTTCAGGGACAACATCGTCTGGTCGTACAGGTACAAGAGCTCCGAGAACTGAGCGCCTCCCGATTTGGCGCATTTGCGGACGCGGCTAGAGGGACCACGCCCGGTCCGCGCGTTTTCCGCGAAAAGCTTGTTGGCAAAAAAAAATCTCCCTGGAGGGTCCTCCAGGGAGATAATGTCCTCAGATAATACCTATATTAGCGGGGGAAAGACCTATTCCGTAGCCCTCTTAAGCACCTCGTCCTTGCATGCCTTCGAGAGCCTGAACTTCACGGCCTTTTTGGCCGGTATCTGTATCTCTTCGCCGGTCCTCGGGTTCCTGCCGGTCCTGGCAGGCCTGTCGACCAGCACCAGTTTCCCCAAGCCGGGCACGGTGAACTGGTTCTTGGCTTCGCTGTACGCCAGTTCCGCCATCTTGGTCAGCACATCCTTGACCGATTTCTTGGGAACGCCCGTCTCCCTTGCGAGATGGTCCTCTATCTGCGACTTGGTCATGGACTTCGACATACACACCTCCGGTTCCTGCGGATTTTTTGCCGGTCTGGGCCGGCGGGCGGTAAGACAGGGCTGCGGTCCTTATGTCTCCCGGGATGCCGGGCACCCCGGATTTGTTAACACAATTATAGATGAATTCGGCGTGAAATCAAATGCCGAAAAAAAAGGAGACGGGGCTTTAGCCCCGTCCCTCGCGCTTACTCTTCTTTCTTCTCGGCCTTTTTGGCAGGAGATTTCCTTGCCCTGGGTTTGGCTGCGGGAGCGTCTGCGCCTTCCGCCGCCTTGGCCGGGGCCGCTTTCTTTGCGGCTGCCTTCTTCTCGCCTGAAGCCGCCTTCGGCTTGGCCGGAGCCTTTGCCTTCCTTACTGTCGTCTTCTTCGCCGCCTTTGCCGGCTGCTGCGCCTCGGCTGCTGCCGCGGCCCCCTCCACGAGCTCGATAAAAGACATCGGGGCGTTGTCGCCGGGACGGTTGCCCAGCTTCAAGATCCTCGTGTAGCCGCCGTTCCGCTCCTTGTACTGCGGGGCGACGTCCGAGAAGAGCTTATCGACCGCCACCTTGCTCCTCATGAAGGCCATGGCCCTTCTCCTCGAAGCGAGGCTGCCGTTCTTACCGAGCGTTATCATCCTCTCGGCATAGCGCCTCAAGACCTTTGCCTTTGGGGTTGTGGTCTTTATCCTCCCGTGCATGACGAGGTCGTTCGTCATGTTGGCGAGCATGCTCTTCAGGTGGCTGAAGCTCCTGTCGAACCTCTTTTCGTCCCTGTTATGTCTCATTACTCAATCCCCTTAGGCGGTTTCCTTGTGTTCCGAGTGCATGGCGTCGAGCTCTTTTCTCGACGGGAAGTTCTCGATCTTCATGCCGAAATCCAGCTCCATGCCGCGGAGTATTTCCTTTATCTCGTTCAGAGACTTCCTGCCGAAATTCTTGGTGCGGAGCATCTCCTGCTCGGTCTTCTGGACCATTTCGCCGATGTATTTTATGTCGGCGTTCTTGAGGCAGTTGGCCGACCTCACGGAGAGCTCGAGCTCATCCACGGTCTTGAACAGGTTGTCATTAAACTGTGGCTTGCCCTCTCCCCTTTCGGACGGGGCCTCCTCGGTCTCCTCGAAGGTTATAAAGACGCTAAGCTGGTCCTTGAGCACCTTTGCCGCCACGGCGACCGCGCTCTGCGGGTCTATGGCGCCGGTCGTCCAGACCTCAAGGACGAGCTTGTCATAATCGGTCCTCTGCCCTACCCTTGCGTGGGTCACGTTGAAATTTACCCTGCTCACCGGCTGGAATACCGAGTCGATGGGGATGGTCCCTATCGGCATCTCGGGGAGCTTGTTCCTCTCTGAGGGGACATATCCCTTCCCGGTGTTTACGGCCAGTTCGCAGTCGAACTTCGCGTCCTTGGAGACGGTGGCTATGTGCTGCGAGGGGTTCAGTACCTCTATCGTTGGATCTGTTATAATGTCCCCGGCCGTGAGCACCCCTTCGCCGTTGGACTTCATCCTCAGGGTCTTGGGCCCCTCGCCGTGGAGCTTGAGCTTTACCTGCTTGAGATTCAGTATTATATCGGAAACGTCCTCCTTGACCCCGGGGATCGAGGAGAACTCGTGAAGTACGCCGTCTATCTTTACTGATGTTATCGCCGCGCCCTGTAGCGAGGAAAGGAGTATCCTCCTGAGGGCGTTGCCTATCGTCACGCCGAAGCCCCTCTCCAGCGGCTCGGCGACGAATTTACCGTATGTCGGGGTAAGCGTGTCTTTCTCTACCTCCAACTTCTTCGGTTTGATAAGTTCACGCCAGTTTTTCTGCATGGTTTACCCATCCTTTTTTAAATTGTAGTGACCTGAAAAAATGGGTTTCCGCCGGCGGAGACTCCGCCGGCGGCAGGTCTTAAGGACTGATTATTTGGAGTAGAGCTCGACTATGAGCTGCTCGTGCATCGGAAGCGTAGTGTCTTCCCTCCTCGGGGGCCTCGTCACCGTGGCCTTGAGGTTGTCCTTGTCGAGCGAAAGCCACTCCGGTATCCCATGCCTGCTCTCGGCCGCCTTGAGGTTATCGGCGATCCTGGCTTCCTTCTTCCTCTTCTCCGTGACTTCAATTATATCGTTCTGCCTGACCCTGTAGGACGGGATGTCCACCTTCCTGCCGTTCACGCGGAAGTAGCCGTGGGTCACCATCATCCTGGCCTCGCTCCTTGAGCCGCCAATCCCGAGCCTGTATACGACGTTGTCGAGCCTGCTCTCGAGAAGCGATATCAGGTTCTCGCCCGTGATGCCCTTGGACCTGTCAGCGTCCTTGAAAGTCGTCCTGAACTGGGACTCCATGAGTCCGTATACCCTTTTGACCTTCTGCTTCTCGCGGAGCTGCAGTGCGTACTCGGAGACCTTGCTCCTGGCCTGGCCGTGCTGACCCGGCGCATAGCTCCTTCTCTCGAAAGCGCACTTGTCGGTGTAGCAGCGCTCGGCCTTGAAGAAGAGCTTCATCCCCTCGCGCCTGCAGATCTTGCAAACAGATTCAGTATACCTTGCCAACTTGCATCCTCCATTGTCTCGGCGCGTTTACGCCGAATATGCAAAATTCTTTTTTTCTTTTATACCCTGCGCCTCTTCGGGGGCCTGCAACCGTTGTGCGGAAGCGGCGTTACGTCCCTTATGAGGCTTATGCTGAACCCGGCAGCCTGGAGCGCACGGAGCGCCGCTTCCCTGCCGGCGCCGGGGCCGTTTATGAAGACCTCGACGGTCTTGACGCCGCTGTCCATCGCCTTCCTGGCCGCCGTTTCGGCCGCAACCTGGGCGGCGAACGGGGTGCCCTTCCTCGAGCCCTTGAAGCCCTGCCCGCCGCAGCTCGACCATGCGATCACGTTCCCTGCGGGGTCGGTGATGGTCACGATCGTGTTGTTGAAGGTGGACTTTATGTGGGCGACCCCCCTGGATACGGACCTTTTTTCCTTTTTGGCCTTTGCCATTTAACTCCTCCGAAACTGGCTATTCAAAAATATTATCGACTTATGGGCATTCAGCGACGGCCGGTTCGCTTCCGTCACGCTGGCTTATTATGTACGGCCCGAGGGCAACCGCAAACAGATATTATGCCCCGGAATCAGTATTGAAATCCAGTATTATTTCAGGGGCACTATTCGGTCTTCCTTGCGGCTACCACACCCTTCCTCGGGCCCTTCCTTGTACGGGCGTTCGTGTGGGTCCTCTGGCCGTGTACCGGAAGGTTTTTCCTGTGGCGTATCCCCCTGTAGGAACCCATGTCTGTGAGCATCTTGACGTGCATGGAGACCTCTTTCCTGAGATCGCCCTCCACCTTGAACTCTCCGTCTATGACCTTCCTTATGGTCGCGACCTGGGCCTCGGTGAGGTCCTGGACCTTTATCGAGGACTCGACCCCGGCCCTCTCGAGTATCTTCCTCGAAGAGGCCTGGCCTATGCCGTAGATCTGGGTCAGCGCCACATCTATCCTTTTATTCTTTTTAAGGTCTACACCCGCGATCCTTGCCAACTTCTTCCTCCTTTGAAAGAAAAACGCAGAAGGGCCTTAGCCCTGCCTCTGTTTATGCTTGGGGTTTGTGCAGACCACGCGGACTACACCGCTCCTTTTTATGATCTTGCACTTGGCGCAAATTTTTTTTACCGAGCTTCTTACCTTCATCTCAATCCTCGCTTTGTTTAACTACTTGGCCCTGTATGTAATCCTGCCCCTGGTGAGGTCGTAGGGAGAAAGCTCTACCGTGACCTTGTCTCCGGGCAGTATCTTTATGAAATGCATCCTCATCTTCCCCGAGACATGCGCGAGGACCTTGTGCCCGTTCTCGAGCTCCACCCTGAACATCGCGTTCGGCAGGGTCTCGATGACTGTCCCCTCTACCTGTATCGGTTCTTCCTTTGCCATTCCCCCTCGTTCCTGCTATAAACTGGAGAGCACTTGCGGCCCGCTCTCCGTCACGGCCACCATATGCTCGAAATGAGCGGACAGGCTCCCGTCCGCTGTTACCGCCGTCCATCCGTCGTTCAGGACCTTTACGGCCCAGCCCCCGATGTTTATCATCGGCTCGATTGCGAAGACCATGCCGGCCTTTAGCTTTATCCCGCGGCCCGGTATGCCGAAGTTCGGCACCTGGGGGGGCTCATGCAACTCCCTGCCGATGCCGTGCCCGACGAACTCCCTTACGACAGAAAAACCGTGCGCCTCAACGTGCGTCTGGACCGCCGCTGATACGTCGCCGAGCCTGTTTCCGGGGCGGGCAGCATCAATGGCCTTTCCGAGAGCCTCTTCGGTCACCATCATGAGGCGGCTCGCCTCATCTGAGACTTTCCCGACCGGTAGCGTAACCGCGGAGTCCCCGTAAAAACCCTTGAAGAGAACACCGAAATCGATACTAAGGATGTCGCCCTCGAAAAGCACCCTTTTGGAGGGCATCCCGTGCACTACCTGCTCGTTAACCGAGGTGCAGAGCGTGTGAGGATATCCCTTGTAGCCCTTGAAGGCGGGTACGGCCCTTCTCTTCCTGGTCTCTTCTTCCGCTATCTTATCAAGGTCCAGGGTGGTTGCCCCTGGCCTGACCTTCTCTTTCAGGACCTCGAGGACCTCGGCCACAATCCGGCCGGCATCCCGCATGGTCCGGACCTCATCAGGAGACTTTATTATTATCGCTTCCCTGCTCAATGGCGCTCACGATTGCCTCTGTGATCTGGTCAACCGGCCCCTTCCCGCTTATGCCCCTGTAAAGGCCCTTTTCGGTATAATAACGCACGAGCGGCAGGGTCTCCTCTTCGTAGACCTTGAGCCTGGCCTCTATCGTCTCTTCCTTGTCGTCGTCACGCTGGTAGATCTCGGAGCCGCAGGAATCGCACATGCCGATATTGACCGGCGGGTTGAATATGACATGGTAGCTCGCGCCGCACTTCCTGCAGACGCGCCGTCCGGAAAGCCTCCTTACGAGCTCTTTCCTGTCTACCTCCATGCCTATAACGGCGTCTATCTTCTTGCCGAGCGAATCGAGTGTCGCCTCAAGCGCCCTGGCCTGCGCGATATTCCGGGGAAAACCGTCCAGTATGGAACCGCTCCTTGCGTCGTCCTCCTTGATTCGGTCCACGACCATTCCGACGACTATCTCGTCGGGGACGAGCGCGCCCCTGTCCATGTATTCCCTGGCCTGAAGGCCGAGCTGCGTTTTGTTCCTAACGTTTGCGCGGAGGATATCGCCGGTCGATATCTGCGGTATCCCGAACCGTTCTGAAAGGCTCTTGCCCTGCGTGCCCTTGCCAGCGCCCGGGGCCCCCAACAAAATGATATTCATGCTAAAGGCCCCTGCCCTTGATTTTTCCCTTTTTAAGGAGCCCCTCGTAACTCCTTGCAAGGAGGTGCGACTCTATCTGCTGGGCTGTGTCCATCGCGACGCCGACGACTATGAGAAGGGCCGTGCCTCCGAAGTAAAAGGGCGCGTTGAACTCAATGACCAGGAACGAGGGTAACACGCAAACGGCCGAGAGATATAGCGCCCCCCAGAACGTGAGCCTCGTAAGTACCGTGTCCAGGTAATCCGCCGTGTTCGCCCCCGGCCTTATTCCAGGGACGAAACCGCCGTACTTCTTCAGGTTCTCCGCAACATCCTTCGGGTTGAACTGTATAGCGGTGTAGAAGTACGTGAAAAATATAATGAGCGCGACATACAGGACGTTGTAAAGAAACCCGTCCGGGTTCATGCTGTTGGCGACCCAGCCCAGGTACGGCACCTCGATGAAGCTCGCGACCGTTGCCGGGAATACTATTATCGAGGACGCGAATATGGGCGGTATGACGCCTGAGGTGTTAACCTTGAGCGGCAAATGCTGCGTGCCCCCGCCCATGACCTTCCGGCCAACCACCCTCTTCGGGTACTGTATCGGTATCCTCCTCTGCCCAGTCTCCATGAAGACGATAAAGGCGACCACAGCCACCATGAGGAGCAGCAGGAAGAGTATGACAAAAAGGCTCATCTCCCCGGCCCGCACAAGGAGTATCGTGTTGTACAGGGCCGAGGGCATGTTGGCCACTATGCCGACGAATATGATGAGGGATATGCCGTTACCGACCCCTCTTTCGGTAATCTGCTCGCCCAGCCACATGAGGAACGATGTCCCGGTGGTCAGGGTGATCATAGTGAGGAGCCTGAAATCCCAGCCCGGGTTGAGCACGATCTGCTCCCCGGCCGGTCCCCTCATCGACTCCAGTCCCACGGCTATCATTAGGCTCTGGATTATGCTCAGGCCGATGGTCGAGTAGCGCGTGTACTGGGTTATGACCTTTTTGCCGGGCTCGCCCTCTTTCTGGAGCTTCTCAAGGTGCGGGACAACGGCCGTCAGGAGCTGGATGATGATGGAGGCGCTTATGTAGGGCATTATGCCCAGCGCGAAAATGGAAAAGCGCTCGAGCGCGCCCCCGGTGAACATGGTGGCGAAATCGAGTAGGGTGCCGCTCGTGGCCCTGAAAAACCCGGCCAGCGCCTCGCTGTCCACACCGGGCGTAGGGATGAAGACCCCTATCCGGAAGACGGCCAGCATCGCTAAAGTTATGAGTATGCGGCGGTTGAGCTCCGGTACCTTGCTTATGTTCGGAGTGATTGCCGCCAAATCAGATTACCTCCGCACTCCCGCCCGCTGCCTTTATCTTCTCGATGGCGGACTTGCTGAAGCTCGATGCCTTCACGGTGATCGCGGTCTTTATCTCGCCCTCGCCGAGGACCTTGAGCGGGAGCTTCCTCTTCAAAAGGCCCTTCTCCAGCATGGCTGCCGGGTCGGCAGTCTCTCCGGCCTTGAACGCCTCGGCAATGGAGCCGACGTTCACGATCTGGTACTCGGTCTTGAATATGTTTGTGAAGCCCCTCTTGGGGAGCCTCCTCTGGAGCGGCATCTGGCCGCCCTCGAAACCCGGCTTCACGTTCCCGCCGGTCCTCGCGGTCTGGCCCTTGCCGCCCTTTCCCGAGGTCTTGCCGAGGCCGCTGCCTTCGCCGCGTCCGCGCCTGGTCTTCTTCTGGTTGGCGCCTTTGGGCGCCTTGAGCCTGTTGAGCATTTTAGGTTCCTCTTGTGGTCCGATTTAAATCCGCCGGGCTTGAAATCCGGCATTGATGCGAGAGCGACAGGTCAGTCCTCTTTAACGCACACTATATGAGAGACCTTGTCGACCATGCCCCTTATAGCGGGGGTGTCCTCGAGCACCCTTGTGCTGTTGGTCCTCTTGAGACCCATTCCCTTGAGTATCACCCGGAGCCGTTCGGTAGCCGGCCTTTTCTTCAGAGTAACCTTTATCTTGCCTGCCATGTCACTTTACCTCTTGGAGCTGCTTGCCGCGAAGCTCCGCGATGTTTTCAGGGCTCCTGAGCTGCGAGAGCGCGTTCATCGTAGCCTTGACGACGTTATGCGGGTTGTTGGTTCCGATACACTTCGTGAGCACGTTCGTTATGCCGACCGACTCGACGACCGCGCGCACGCCGCCGCCGGCTATTATGCCGGTGCCGGGCGAGGCCGGCCGGAGGAAGACCCTGCCAGCCCCGAAAGCGCCCATCACCTCGTAAGGTATGGTGCCGTCATCTACTATGGGTACGCGGATGAGCGATTTCTTGCCCTGCTCTATCGCCTTCCGTATGGCCTCGGGCACTTCGTTTGCCTTGCCCAGGCCTATCCCCACGTATCCTTTGCCGTCGCCTACGACGACTATGGCGTTGAAGCTGAACCTCTTTCCGCCCTTGACGACCTTGGCGACCCTGTTGAGGTATACGAGCTTGTCTTTAAGCTCGAGGGCGTTTACGTCTATCTTCTCCAAAAAAAAGCCTCCTTGCTGGTTCTGGTTTGGAGGAAACCCCAAATCTGCGCTTTTATCTTGAACGGTCTAAAACTTGAGCCCGCCTTCCCTTGCGCCCTCCGCGAGCGCCTTGATCCTGCCGTGGTATATGTAGCCCGACCTGTCGAAGACTACCTTTTCGATGCCTTTTTCGAGGGCGAGCCTGGCGATGGCCTGGCCGACCTTCTTGGCCGCATCAACCTTCTTCGAGCCTGCCCCGTCGAAGTCCTTCATCTTAGTCGATGCCGCGACTACCGTCTTACCGGCGGCGTCGTCTATGACCTGCGCGTATATGTGCTTGTTGGACCTGCGTACGTTCAAGCGCGGGCGCTCTTCGGTGCCCCTAATTTTCTTCCTTACGCGCGCCTTCCTTCTCTCAAAGCCGCTCTGCTTTTCTATCCTGCCGCTCATCTCTCTTATTTACCCCCGGCTTTGCCAGCCTTGCCGGCCTTTCTCCGTATTACCTCGTCCGCATACTTTATGCCCTTGCCCTTGTACGGCTCGGGTTTCCTGAACGCCCTTATGTCCGCCGCGACCTGGCCGACAAGCTGCTTGTCCGCGCCCTTTATGGTGACGCCAGTCTGCTTTTCAACCGCGGCGCTTATGCCCTTGGGGAGCTCATATTTCACAGGGTGCGAATAGCCGAGCGCCATATTAAGGAAGTTTCCCTGCACCTCGGCCTTGTAACCTACGCCGACTATGTCGAGCCTCTTCTGGAAGCCCTCCGAGGTGCCCTTTACCATGTTGGCTATGAGAGTCCTCGTAAGCCCGTGGAGCGACTTGGCGGTCCTGGAGTCGTCCGCCCTCTTCACGGTAATCTGGGAGTCCTTGAGTTCTACGGTTATCTCGTCTCTCACCGAGATCTCGAGTGCGCCCTGCGGGCCGGTCACCTTGACCTTTTTCCCTTCGAGAGAGATCTTTACATTTGCCGGAACGGCTATCGTTTGCTTACCTATCCTTGACATACTGAGCGTCCTTCTCTTTATAGTGCGCTGTACTGTGCTTCTTCTATACGCGCTTGACAGCGGGGTATTTTGTGGTCCCGGCCTCACCCGTTAAGCCCGGCGCCGTGTATTCCTTTTTCCCAGCCGTTTCTAACCGCACCTGCGCCGGAGATTAATGGACCGTGCAGAGTACCTCGCCGCCCACTCCGAGCTCGCGGGCTTTCCTGTCGGTCATAACGCCCTTGGAGGTGGAGACTATCGCAATGCCAAGCCCGTTCAATACCCTGGGGATCTCGTCCTTGCCCACGTACTTCCTGAGGCCGGGCTTGCTCGTCCTCCTGATGGAGGATATGGAGCTCCTTTTGGAGGCATTCCACTTAAGCTGAATCTTCAGGAAGTTCCTGACCCCCTCCTTGAAGGAGGACACGTCCTTTATGTAGCCCTCTTCCTTGAGGATCTTAGCGATCTCGAGTTTCACGCCTGAGGAGGGTATCACGACTTCCTGGTGCTTCGCCTGGATCGCGTTCCTGAGCCTGGTGAGCATGTCCGCGATCGGGTCTGTCATAGACATCTTGAGTTTCTCCGTGTCTGAATTATTACCAGCTGGCCTTGACCACGCCGGGGAGGTCGCCCTTGAGGGCCATCTTCCTGAGGCACAGCCTGCACATGTTAAACTTCCTGTAGTAGGCCCTCGACCTGCCGCATATCGGGCAGCGGTTGTACTCCCTGACCTTGAACTTCTGCTTCCTCTTGGCCTTGGCGATGAGTGACTTCTTAGCCAATTAAAAACCTCCGTTTAGAACCGAGCCTCAGCTCCTGAAAGGCATTCCCAGGTGCCTGAGGAGGGCCTTGGCCTCCTCGTCGCTCTTGGCTGTGGTGTTGATGGTTATGTTGAGTCCCCTGATCTTGTCTATCTTGTCGTACTCTATCTCAGGGAATATTATCTGCTCCTTGACGCCGATGGTGTAGTTGCCCCTGCCGTCGAAGGACTTGTCGGGCATGCCCTTGAAGTCCCTTATCCGGGGCGCCGCAAAGCTCACGAGACGGTCGAAGAACTCGAACATCTTCGCGCCCCGGAGCGTTACCATGCAGCCGATAGGCATCCCGGCCCTGAGCTTGTAGGTGGCTATCGACTTCTTGGCCTTCGTAACGACCGGCTTCTGGCCGGTTATGGCCGCGAGGTCGCGGGAGGCCGCGTCGATGATCTTTATCTCCTTCACGGCCTCGCCGAGGCCTATGTTGAGCACTATCTTCTCGAGCTTCGGCACCTGCATGACGTTGGAGTAGCTGAACTCCTTCATCATCGCGGGGACGACCTCTTTATCGAACTTCTCCTTGAGTCTCGGGATCATTTATCCAGCACCTCACCGCACTTTTTGCAATACCTCACCCTGCGGTCCCCTTCGAGCCTCTTGCCGGCCCTGACCGGCCCCTTGCACTTCTCGCAGAGTATCATCACGTTCGAGACGTGTATGGGGGCCTCTTTCTCGATTATGCCGCCGTGCTTGTACTTTGGCGAGGGCTTCTGGTGGCGTTTCACCACGTTGAGCTTCTCGACATAGACCTTTGCCTTGTCGGGGTCAACCCTGAGCACCTTGCCGGTCTTGCCCCTCTCCTTGCCGGCTATGACCATTATCTGGTCGTCTTTCCTGATCTTCAATGCCATGTTTCAACCAACCTTGTCTGGATTAGGGCGCCTCTTTTTACAGGACCTCGGGCGCGAGCGAGACTATCTTCATGAACTTCTTTGCGCGGAGCTCCCTGGCGACAGGACCGAAAATCCTGGTGCCTACCGGCTCGTTTTCCTTGTTTATAATGACGCAGGAATTCTCGTCGAACCTTATGTAGGAACCGTCAGGCCTCCTGGTCTCTTTCCTGGTACGGACGACGACGGCCCTCACCACCTCGCCCTTCTTGACCTTCGCGTCGAATACCGCTTCCTTGACGTTGGCGATGATGACGTCCCCGATGTTGGCGATGAGCTTGTTGGACGCGCCGATTACCTTTATGCAGGAGACCTTCTTGGCCCCCGAATTGTCGGCAACCCCGAGGATTGACCTGATCTGTATCATTTTGCCTTCTCCAGGATTTCTTTAACGCGCCATCTCTTGGTCTTGCTGAGCGGCCTGGTCTCGACGATCACGACCTTGTCGCCTGCGCCGCATTCGTTCTTCTCGTCATGGGCCGTGTACTTTACGCGCCTCTTTACGTACTTGCCGTAGAAGGGGTGTTTCGCGAGCCTCTCGATGGAGACGACGACCGTCTTGTCCATCTTGCCGCTTGTCATAACGCTCCCGACTAGCGTCTTCTTATGAGGAGTCTTTGCTTCAGAAGCCATCTATTTCTTTGCCCCCCTCTCCTTCTCAGCCAGGACGGTCTTCACCCTGGCAATATCCCTCCTGAGGGCGCGTAGCCTCAGCGGGTTCTCAAGCTGGTTGGTGGCATGGCGCATACGCAGGCTGAAGAGCTCCTTCGTAAGCTCCCCTTCCTTGGCCCTGGCGTCCTCCAGCGTCATTTCCCTCAGTTCTGCCGGTTTCATATCTCTTCCCTTTTGATGAACTTGGTGCCAAGCGATATCTTGTGCGATGCAAGCCTGAAGGCCTCCCTGGCCACCGCCTCGGTCACGCCCTCCATCTCGTAGAGCACGCGTCCGGGCTTTATTACTGCCACCCAGTCCTCGGGCGCGCCCTTTCCGCTGCCCATCCTGGTCTCGGCAGGCTTCTTGGTGATGGGCTTGTCCGGGAAGACCCTTATCCAGATTTTGCCGCCCCTCTTGATGAAACGGGTCATGGCGATCCTGGCTGCCTCTATCTGCCTGGTGGAAAGCCACCCGCAGTCGGTGGACTGGAGCCCGAAGTTCCCGAACGCGAGCTCTGCTCCCCTCGAGGCAAGACCCCTTCTTTTGCCCCTCTGCTGTTTCCTGAATTTTACCTTTTTCGGCATCAACATGGCTGAAACCTACCCTTTAGTTGCTGCGGCCTCTTCGGCTGCCGCCCTCTGTACCGGGACCTCGCCCTTGTAAACGAGCACCTTGACGCCTATAATCCCGTAAGTGGTGAGCGCCTCGGCCTGGCCGTAATCTATATCCGCCCTCAGGGTGTGGAGAGGCACCCTCCCCTCCCTGTACCATTCGCTCCTTGCAATCTCGGCGCCGCCGAGCCTGCCGGCGCACATTATCTTTATGCCCTTCGCGCCCATCCGGAGCGACGTCGTAACGGCCTTCTTCATCGCCCTCCTGAACGAGACCCTTCTTTCGAGCTGCAGGGCGACGTTTTCGGCAACGAGCTGCGCGTCAGTATCGGGCTTTCTCACCTCGACTATGTCAAGGTCAACGTCCCTGCCCGTCAGCTTCGCGAGCTGCTTCTTCATTACGTCTATCTCGGAGCCGCGCTTGCCGATGACTATGCCAGGCCTTGCGGTCCTTATGATGACCTTCACCCGGTTCGCGGTCCTCTCGATGTCTATCGAGGATATGCCGGCGTGGAAGAGCTTCTTCTTGACGAACTTCCTGAGGGCCAGGTCCTCGTGCACGAAGGCGGCGTAGTTCTTCTCGCCGTACCATCTCGAGTTCCAGCCCTTGGAAATACCGAGCCTGAATCCTATTGGATGTACCTTCTGACCCAAAAAAAGACCTCCGTTCTAAGTTCTTCGATTCGGAATAATATCGCCGCCCTTATTCGCGGCCCTTTATGCCTCTCCGAGGACCACGGTTACGTGGCTCGTCCTTCGCCTTATGAGGGAGCCCCTGCCCATCGCCTTCGCGTGAGTGCGCTTCAATACCGGCCCGCCGTCGACATAAGCCGCCTTGACGTAGAGCTTGTCCACGTTCAGGTTCTTGGTGTTCTCGGCGTTCGCCATCGCGCTCTTTACGAGCTTGATGAGGTCCCTGCTCACGGCCTTGTCGCTGTGGCCGAGGAGCGTAAGCGCCTCGTCGATCTTCCTGCCCCTTATAAGGTCGATGACCAGGCGCGTCTTCTGCGGTGAGGTCTTCAAGTATCTGAGAACTGCCTTGGCTTCCATTTCTATTACCGGCTCCCTATTGCCTTTTTTGAATGTTCAGCTCGGGCCTGAATCCGATGAATTGCAGCTTGGATTCCACGGCCCCGGAACGCTTGCCCGGGCCCAAGCCCAGCTTAACCCTTTGCCCCAGGTACCTTGGCCTTCTTTACGCCCGAGTGGCCGTGGAAGGTGCGGGTCGGGGAGAACTCCCCGAGCTTGTGCCCGACCATGTTCTCGGTCACGAAGACCGGCACGAACTTCTTTCCATTATGTACGGCTATCGTGAAACCCACCATCTCGGGGACTATCATGGAACGCCTTGACCAGGTCTTTATGACCTTCCGCTGCCTGGCATCGCCAGCCGCGTTTACCTTCTCCATCAGGTGCGAGTCCACGAACGGGCCTTTTTTTAAGGAACGCAACGCTATTTCCTCCTGGTAATTATAAACTTATCGGTGTACTTCCGCCGCCTGGTCTTATATCCCTTGGTCGGCACGCCCCAGGGGTTGGTCGGGTGGTTGCCGCCCTTGCTCTTGCCTTCGCCGCCTCCGTGCGGATGGTCTACAGGGTTCATGGCAACACCCCTGACCTTCGGGTTCCTTCCGAGCCAGCGGGACCTGCCGGCCTTGCCTATGGTCACGTTTTCGTGGTCGATATTGCCGACCTGGCCCACGGTCGCGTAGCAGTCCTGAAGGACGTACCTGACCTCGTTCGAAGGAAGCTTTATGGTGGCGTAGGCGCCTTCCTTGGCCATAAGCTGCGCATATGACCCTGCGCTCTTTACGAGCTGTCCGCCCTTGCCCTTCCTCATCTCCACGTTATGGACGAAGGTGCCGACCGGTATAGAGCGGAGCGGCAGGGCGTTACCCGGCTTTATATCAGCCTCCGGGCCCGCTACTACCGTATCGCCTACCTTAAGGTCTACCGGCGCGAGTATGTAGCGCTTCTCGCCGTCAGCATAGTTCAAAAGAGCGATATTTGCGGTCCTGTTCGGGTCGTACTCTATGGCCGCGACCTTCGCGGGGATATTGACCTTGTCCCTTTTGAAGTCAATCAGCCTGTAAAGCCTCTTATGGCCCCCGCCTATCCAGCGGCTCGTGACCCTGCCGAAGTTGTTCCTGCCGCCCGTCTTCTTTACCGGCGCGGTAAGGCCCTTTTCCGGCCTCTTTTTGGCAACGTCGTGGACAAGCGTCGTCTTCTTTCTCATGGCCGGCGACGTAGGGTTGTACTTTTTTACTGGCATCGTCTTTCTCTTCTCGATTTAATTTGAGAGGTCTCGGGCCTCAGCCCTCTACCCTTAAACGCCCTCGAATATCTCTATCCGGTCGCCCTCGCGTAACTTTAAGTACGCCTTCTTCCGGGTGGGCCTCTGCCCCGCGTACTTTCCCATGCGCTTTATCTTGCCCGCGAGCCTGTGCGTGTTGACGTCGAGCACCTTTACCTTGAATATGCTCTCGACCGCCTCCTTTATGTCCTTCTTGGTGGCGTTCACGTCCACCCAGAAGACGACCTTTCCGTCGGCTGCGGCAGCAGTGCTCTTCTCGGTTATGACCGGCGACTTGAGTATGGAATAATGGTTTTTCATTGCACCAACGCCTCTACTTTCTCGAGCGCGCCCCTGGTCATCACCAGGTTGTCATAGCTCAGTATGTCGTAGACGTTAAGCCCGCCCGCCATCTGCACCTGGAAATCTTTCAGGTTCCTTACCGCGAGCTCGAGGTTCCTGTTCGGGCCGTCGACGACGATCAGTGCGTTCTGAAGCCCCTGCTTCTTAAGGAGGTCCAGGGCCGTCTTCGTCTTCGGCTCGGCAAGCTCTATGTTGGAAAGCACCTTGAGCCTGCCCTCCTGAAGCCTGAGCCGGAGCGCGTTCTTCAAGGCCTCTTTCATGACCTTCTTCGGGAGCTTGTAGGAATAGTCCCTCGGATGCGGGCCGAATACGGTGCCGCCGTGCCTCCAGACGGGCGACCTGTTCGAGCCCGATCTTGCCCGGCCTGTGCCTTTCTGCTTCCAGGGCTTTATGCCGCCGCCGCTTACCTCTCCCTTGGTCTTGGTCGAGGCGGTGCCCGAGCGCCTGTTGGCGAGCTGCATCTTCACGACCTCATAAAAGAGGTGCTCTTTGACCTCTCCCGAGAAGACCTCGTCATTAAGGGCCAGCTCGGAGATTTTTGAGCCGTTCGTGTCCAGAACCTCTACGTTCATCAGCCTAATCCCTTGAATTTTCGGTTAAACAGTTACTATATACAAAAGTTGGGAACTTCTCAAGAAGAAAACGCTATTTATTGCTCTTTTTGAGCGCCTTTTTTACTACAACCACGCCATTGATCGCCCCAGGGACCGCGCCCTTTACCAGGATGACGTTCTCCTCGGGCCTTATGGCGACGACCTGAAGGTTCTGCACTGTGACGTTCGCCGCGCCCATGTGGCCGGCCATCTTCATTCCCTTGAAGACGCGAGACGGATCAGAACTCGATCCAATGGAGCCAGGGGCCCTGTTGTGCATGGAGCCGTGGGACTCGGAGCCGCCCCTGAAGTGGTGCCGCCTCATGGAGCCCATGAAGCCCTTACCCTTGGATTTCCCGGATACGTCCACCCAGTCGCCGGGCTTGAAGACATCGGCTGCGTTGACGACGGTGCCAGGATTGTATGCTTCGAGCTCGGCGCCCTTAAGCTCTGTGAGGTGATAGAAGCACGGGGTGCCGGCCTTCTTGAAGTGGCCCTTGAGGGGCTTGCTCGCCCTCTTCTCCTTCTTCTCCAGGAAGCCTACCTGTACCGCGTCGTACCCGTCCTTTTCCCTGGTCTTTCTCTGCACGACGGTGTTGCCGGTCTTTATGACCGTAACAGGCACCATCGCGCCCCCTTCGGAGTAGACGTGGGTCATTCCGATCTTCTTTCCTACGATTCCTTCGATCATTTTGAGCTTCCCTGCCGCAGAGGCCCCCTGTAGAACGGGTGCTTGCGCGCGTTAAGGTATTAAGAAAGGCTAAGCCGTTTTTTCCCGGAGGGGACTACTCGAGCTTTATCTCCACATCCACGCCAGCCGGAAGGTCTAGCTTCATAAGAGCGTCGACCGTAGTCTGCGTGGGCTCCATGATGTCCATAAGCCGCTTGTGCGTGCGGATCTCGAACTGCTCGCGGCTTTTCTTGTCGACATGCGGGGACCTGAGGACCGTGAACCTGTTGATCCTGGTCGGGAGCGGTATGGGACCCTTTATGGTAGCACCCGTCCTCTTCGCGGTGTCAACTATTTCCTTCACGGACTTGTCGAGAAGCCTGTGGTCGAACGCCTTAAGCCTTATCCTGATCTTCTGGTTGTCCACCCTGTTTAACTCCGTAACTTATTGTTCCTGGCCCGATTCTTCGAGCTTGTTATTCGGTTATCTTGGTAACGACGCCCGCGCCGACCGTCCTTCCGCCCTCGCGGATCGCGAACCTCAGGCCCTCTTCCATCGCTATCGGCGTTATGAGCGCCACGTCTATGCTTATGTTGTCGCCGGGCATGACCATCTCGGTCCCCTCGGGAAGA